>JAHEZB010000170.1 GCA_023251285.1 Chitinophagaceae bacterium
TAGAAATAAACGGAACATTAAATGATTGTATCCGTTTGAATTTGCGCCTTCGCGCCGCAAGCCAGGTTTTGTATTCTCTGAAATCATTTCGATGCAATGATGCTAATGAATTGTATGATGTCGTTTCTCAAATCCAATGGGAATCAATTATTCCGAAGGATGACTACTTTTCAATAACTAGCAATGTAGATACCCCTTCAATTAATAATTCTTTGTTTGCAAATGTAAAAGTCAAAGATGCTATTGCAGATCGTTTCAGAAATAAGTTTAACGCCCGCCCTGATTCCGGCGCTGAGTTGAACAAAACCGTGATTAATTTATTTTGGAAAAACGACCATGCTGAAATCTTTATTGATACTTCAGGCGAAACTTTATCGAAACACGGATATAGAAAAATTCCCGGGAAAGCACCGATGATGGAGTCACTTGCAGCCGCCACATTACTTGCTACAAACTGGAACCGGAAATCTCCTTTCATAAATCCGATGTGTGGTTCTTCCACATTGGCAATTGAAGCAGCAATGCTTGCTACAAACCGGTTTCCGGGCTTGTTTAGAGATAATTATGGGTTCATGCACATTGTTGGTTTCGATCAGGAATTTTTTAAAAACGAAAAACAAAGATTATCAGATGAGATTAAAATTATTCCCGGCTTAAAAATTATTGCCTCAGATATAAGTGGTGATGCTATTAACATTTCTAAAATAAATGCGGGAGCAGCAGGAGTTGCCGATTTAATTCAATTTGATGTATGTGATTTTGCTGAAACGCCAGTTCCTGAAAATGAAATCGGAATTGTTTTTTTTAATCCGGAATACGGAGAACGAATGGGTGATGAAATTGAGCTTGAACAAACTTACGGCCGCATCGGCGATTTCATGAAGAAAAAATGCAAGGGATTTACGGGCTACATTTTTACCGGCAATATGAATCTTGCAAAAAAGATCGGGTTGAAACCAAAACGTAAAATTGAATTTTATAATGGTAAAATTGATTGCCGCTTATTGGAATACGAGCTTTATTCTGGCAGCAGGAGAGAAGATAAGGATCAGAAATAACCGATCAATAGTAGTATTTCCGTTATCAAATTGTTGCTTTTAACGAAAAAGAATTGGTGATATTTATTCTTTTACTGGCGAACAGGAACGGTTTTTAACCAACCTTTCATATAACTTATAATTCATATATCGTTTTTTTATCTCAAAAGCCTGTTACAAAAAGGGTGATCTTCTGAATCAGTGATTTGTGCCAGTTTGTGTATTTTGTGGCAAAAAAAACGATTATTTTCAAAACAGAAATTATTTCTTTGATTGATTTATATTTGCAATCCTTACAAAAATTTTCTTGCCGCTTAAGGCACAATAAAGCAACATGATATCTATTTCTCCTTTTAAAGCGTTACGCCCGGAAGCGCAATTTGCCAAACAAGTGGCTTCGCGTCCTTATGATGTTTTGAGCACCAGGGAAGCAAAAGTGGAAGCTGAAGGAAATCCTTATTCATTTCTGCACATTACCAAAAGTGAAATTGACCTTCCTGCAAATATTGACGTTCACAGCCCTGAAGTTTACCAAAAAGCAAAAGAAAACCTGGACGCTTTTATAAGCCGTTCGGTGCTTTTTAGCGAAAGCAAGCCTTGTTATTATATTTATCAGTTAATGATGAATGACAGAACACAAACAGGTTTGGTTTGCTGCAGTTCTGTCACTGATTATGAAGAAGGACTGATCAAAAAACATGAACTTACCCGCCCTGAAAAGGAACAAGACAGAATCAATCACATCAAAACAACCGGTGCACAAACCGGCAATGTTTTTCTTGCTTTCAGAGATGTGGACGAAATCAATGATATCCTCGAAAAAGGTACTGCCAAAAATCCGATCTATAACTTCACTGCAGATGATCGTGTTCAACATACAGTTTGGGTGATAAGCGATGAAAAAGTTATTGACCGCATCACAGAAATTTTTAAAAGCGAAGTGGATGCTACTTATATTGCTGATGGGCATCACCGGGTAGCTTCCGCTGCAAAAGTGAAATATGTTTTGGCAGATAATGAAGAAGCAGGTCATTTTCTTTCTACGTTATTTCCGGCTTCACAATTGAAAATAATGGATTACAACCGCGTTGTAAAAGATTTAAATGGCTTATCTGAAGAAGAATTTTTTGATAAACTGAATAAAAATTTTTCTGTAACAAGGGTTTCAAAAGCTTTTGCACCAAATGAACCGCACGATTTTGGAATGTATCTGAATCATCATTGGTATCAGCTGGCGGCACTTGATGGTACTTTTTCTACTGATCCGATTGGCATTTTAGATATTACCATTTTACAAAATAATTTATTGGAGCCTGTTTTGGGAATAAAAGATCAGCGCACGGATACACGAATTGATTTTATTGGCGGCATCAGAGGTTTGAGCGAACTTGAAGACAGAGTAAACAGCGGCGAATGGAAAGTGGCGTTTAGCCTGTATCCTGTAACGATTCAGCAATTATTCGATATTGCTGATAGCAACAACATCATGCCTCCAAAAAGCACCTGGTTTGAACCTAAGTTGAGAGATGGTCTTTTAACGCATCTTATTGCCTGATCAATTTTTCTGAAAATTGCTGGCTATTTATTTCATGTCTTTATTAATCCGAAAGGACTTCACATTTTAACATAGTACAACCGCATACAAAAATTGTATCATTTATCAACCGTATTCTGCCTTTTCATTCTATAATTATTTTTTTGTTTTTATAAAGATTTCAGGCGATAAAGTATTTTATCTTTACCCGATGAAAAAAATTTTCTTTGCAATTATTTTCTGTGCCCTTGCTTTCAATGTTTTTGCCCAACAGGATGATGTAAATACACTTCATGAAAACGCAAAAGCTTTTATGCGCCAGGGGGATTACGCCAATGCCACGCTGATCCTTACAAGAGCATTTCAACAGGATCCTCAAAACCTTGATATCGCGAAAGATCTGGCAATGACTTATTATTTACAAAAAGAAAATGAAAAGGCGCTCAATACCATCAAACCCTTTGTAGATAATAATAACGCCGACGACCAGACATATCAGCTTACCGCAACTTTTTACAGAGCTTTAGCGAATGATAAAGAGGCAGAAAAAATTTATAAAAGAGCCATAAAAGAATACCCAAAAAGCGGCGGACTCTATAACGATTACGGAGAAATGCTTTTGTATAAACATGATGCGGCCTCGATTAAACAGTGGGAAAAAGGTATTGAAATGGATCCGTCTTTTGGTAATAATTATTACAACGCTTGCAAATATTATTACTACACAGATTTTGCAAAATCAAAAGTGTGGTGCTTGCTTTACGGCGAAATTTTTATTAATATTGAATCATTTACCTCACGTACTGCAGAGATAAAAAATATTTTACTGGATGGTTATAAAAAGTTTTTTGCAGATCCGGATCTTTTAAAAAATATAAAAGACAAAAATGCATTTGAGATTGCTTTTTTAACCTGTATGAACAAGCAAAATGATGTAGTGATCCGCGGTATTAATGCGGAAACGTTGACAATGATTCGCACCCGCTTTATGTTGGAATGGAATAAAAATTACGCTGAAAAATTTCCTTTCCGTCTTTTTGAATTACAGGAAAATCTTCTGGAACAGGGTCTGTTTCCAGCTTACAATCAATGGATATTTGGCGCGTCCCAAAATCTTGCCGCTTATCAAACCTGGACAAGCAATCATTCAACAGAAATGCAGCGTTTGAAAGATTTTCAATCCGGAAGAATTTTTAAGATTCCTCCTGGCCAATATTATCATTGATTTTCATTCTTATATTTTTTCAAACTTGTTTATTATTTAATTGCTAATTTAGGACGATTGATAAAATTTAGAAAAATTGCGTTTAAAAAGCAAAATTATGAGTGGCCCCACACGATTATTTGATTGTATTGATATTCATATAAAAGATGCGCCATCAAGAACGATGCTTGCCGGAAAGGAATTTAATGAATGGAAAGAATACAGTACGGTAGAGGTTTCGGAGATTGTAAATAAATTAAGTTCCGGCTTATTATACGCCGGTATTTCTCCCGGAGATTTTACTGAAGAAGGTCGCGATAAAGTAGCCGTTATTTCTAAAAACCGTCCGGAATGGGTAATGCTGGATCTGGCAGTGCAAAAGGTTGGGGCAATCCTGATTCCCGTTTATCCTACAGTAAGCGAAACAGATCTCGAGTTTATTTTGAGAGATGCAGGAGTAAAAATAATATTTGTAAATGATCAAGGTTTATTTGAAAAAATCAGCCATATAAAAGCGAATCTTCCGAAACTGAAAGAAGTGATTTCTTTTGAAAAAATTAATGGCGTAAAACATTGGAAAGAAATGTTGTTGCCACTAACAGAAAATATTTTAGGGGAAATAAAAAATATCTCGGATAAAATAAAGTATGAAGATCTGGCAACAATAATTTATACATCCGGTACAACCGGAACTCCGAAAGGCGTAATGCTGTCTCATAAAAATATTTTAAGCAATGTATTAGATAGTATGCCATGTTTTCCGCCCGGGGAAAATTTTAAAGCGCTGAGTTTTTTGCCGCTGAATCATATTTTCGAGCGCATGATAAGCTTTCTATATCTCTTTCGCGGCACATCTATATTTTTTGCTGAAAGCATGGAAGCGATTCCACAAAACCTGAAAGAAGTTGCACCCGACATGTTTACTACTGTCCCTCGCCTCCTGGAAAAAGTGTATGAAAAAATCATGCAAAAGGGCCAGGAACTGACTGGCATGAAAAAGAAATTATTTTTTTGGGCGCATGGTCTTGCTTCGATGTATGAAATAAATAAAAACCAGGGATTATTCTATAACATCCAATTAGCCATTGCCAACAAACTGATTTTTAATAAATGGCGGGAAGCCTTAGGAGGTAAGATCATATGTATTATCAGTGGCGGAGCAGCTTGCCAGGTGAGGCTTATACGCATTTTTACCGCAGCTAAGATTCCCATTATGGAAGGATATGGTCTCACAGAAACTTCGCCGGTGATCAGTGTGAACCGTTTCCAGGAAGAGGGAAGAATGTTTGGAACAGTAGGCCCATTGATCAATAATGTAGAAGTAAAAATTGCAGACGATGGAGAAATTTTATGCAAAGGCCCAAACATTATGATGGGATATTACAAACATCCGGAACTGACAGCAGAAGCAATGGAAGGGGAGTGGTTCAAAACCGGGGATATAGGAACTTTCGCAGACGGAAAATTTTTAAAAATAACGGATCGCAAAAAAGAAATCTTCAAGACCAGCGGTGGAAAATATGTAGCGCCTGTAGCCATTGAAAATAAAATGAAAGAATCAAATTTAATAGAAAATATAATGGTCGTGGGCGCTGGAGAAAAGTTTGTAACTGCACTGATTGTTCCCGCTTTCCCAAGTTTAAAAGTATGGTGCACTGAAAATAATATTGATTGCAGCCATAATGAACAAATTGTCGGTAATCCTTTAGTACATGATCTTTATAGTAAAGAGATTGAAAAGTATAACCAGTTTTTTAATCACGTGGAGCAAATTAAAAAGTTTGAATTATTACCGCATGAATGGAGCGTTGATACCGGCGAAATGACACCAAAACTAAGTCTCAGGCGCAAGGTCGTACTGGAAAAAAATAAGGACATTATCAGGAAGATTTACTCGTAGCTTCTTTTTTTGAATTCGTAGATTATTTCTCTTCCAGTAAAAGGAGAAATAACAAAGATTCTTAAGTGGAAATAACTATTATCATTTTAACAAATGCACAATCATAAGTGTAACATTTTTTCGTTTCACTTAAAAAAGCGGTATTTAAATTGTA
>JAHEZB010000171.1 GCA_023251285.1 Chitinophagaceae bacterium
TAAAAGCATCGCCGATCTTACAACTGTCACCACCGATTTTCGAAGTCATATAGCGCCGACCCTTGATGAGAGTTTGAATTATGGTGCAGCCTATTACCCCAATCTCATTTCAAATTACCCATATAGCATTGATGAGACTACTACCGAACTATCGCAAATGATTTCAAAAAATGGAGGGGCAGCGGCTGCAGGTCCCTTTGACACAAAGCATCTTTCTGATTTGAACAACACTACTACAGGTGATTTAGGTTTGTACAACAGGATTGAAAATGTGTTGAATAATCAATTTCCAATGGTATTGCCACCTTCTCCGGCGCTGGCAGGAATTTACTGTTCAGTAGATGCAACAAGAGGAATATGGAAATCTCCGGCAAATGTAGCGGTGCAATCAATAATAGGACCTACCTGCAAAATATCTGACGAGATGCAGGCAGATATGAATGTAAATCCACTCACCGGAAAATCAATCAATGCCATTCGTGCATTTACCGGCAAGGGCACATTAGTTTGGGGTGGAAGAACGCTGTTAGGAAATGATAACAACTGGCGTTACATATCAGTTCGTCGTTTTTATATCATGGTAGAAAAATCGGTGAAGCTCGCCGCCTTCCGCTTTGTATTTGAACCCAATGACGCCAACACCTGGGTACGTGTTCGGGCAATGATAGAAAATTACCTTACCAATTTATGGCGTTTGGGCGCATTAGCGGGAGCAAAACCAGAACAAGCGTTTTATGTAAGAGTCGGGCTGGGATTAACAATGACCTTTGACGATGTGCTCAATGGAAAGTTGATTGTCGAGATTGGCATGGCTCCGGTTCGTCCTGCAGAATTTATTATACTTCGCTTTACACAAATACAGCAAACTTCATAAAAATCAACTTTCTCATTTTTAGAATTTAAAACTCAATTAAAATATTTTTATGGCCAATTATCCACTTCCCAAATTTCATTTCCAGGTGCAATGGGGAGGCACCAACATCGGGTTTACAGAAGCAAGCGGTTTGGATATCAGCAATGATGTAATTGAATACCGCGATGGCGCAAGCCCGGAATATCATAAAATAAAAATGCCTGGTCAACGCAAGTTTAGTAACATCACTTTGAAGAGGGGCATTTTTAAGTCGGACAATGATTTTTACAACTGGTTCAATACCATTAATATGAATACAGTTGAAAGACGCGACATTACTTTAAGTCTTTTGGATGAAACGCTGTCGCCGGTTGTCGTCTGGAAGATAAAAAATGCATGGCCTACTAAAATTACTTCTACCGATCTCAAAGCAGATGGGAATGATGTAGCCATAGAGACGCTTGAAATTGCACATGAAGGACTAACCATTCAAAATGAATAATCCCTATGCCCGTATATCCCCCGGTTGGTTTTCATTTTTTGGTAACCTTTGAACTCAGTCCACAGGCAGATGATACACGCTTCCAGGAGGTGAATGGATTGGATGTTGAAATGGAAATGGAAAATTTTATTGAAGGTGGTGAAAACCGGTTTACCTGGCAATTGCCGAAACGTACCCGCTATTCAGATATCATATTGAAAAGAGGAATGTTTATCGGATCTCCGGTTATAAAATGGTGTAGAGATGCTTTTGAAAATTTTCTGTTTACACCTGTCAATCTCCACATTGCCCTTTTGAATGAACAGCATTCTCCAATTATGACCTGGTATGTGGTAAATGCAATTCCAAAAAAATGGTCTGTATCAGGATTAAACGCCCAGGACAATTCCATTATGGTTGAATCCATTTCATTATCATATCAATATTTTAATATCATAGCAGCCGTCTAATTTTATTCAAATGCCAATTGAAATCAAAGAACTGCATATAAAAGCCATAGTAGGTGCGAGAGATAGAGAGATCGTCCCCACAATAAAGCAGGAGGATCTGGGTAAGCTTAAAAAGGAAATTACCAAAGAAGTAACAGAAAAAATATTAAAAACCCTTCGACAAAAAAATGAACGCTGATGGCTATTGATCTCTCACAATTGGAAAAATTATACATCCTTTCTTACAGCGATCCGGAATATAATACAATCGCAGCGCCACCTTTCTTTGCACTTATAAATCCGGAAACATATACCTACAGGTACAAAATTGAATTTTGTGAAACACAGGGCCAGGGCACTTCGGCAGTATCGCTAAAGTTTAATAAAATGCCGCCGCAGGAATTCAATTTTGATTTTCTATTTGACAGCACCGGCACCATAACGAACATTTTAACTCCTCCTCTTCCTGTACCAGATCAACTTGATTTGTTCCGCCACCAGATCCTTCAATACCAGGGTGATATCCACAGGCCTTATTACTTAAAAATCAGTTGGGGCACTTTATTATTCAAGGGCGTATTGACATCAATGGATATCGAGTTTAAATTATTTAAACCGGATGGTACTCCTATCAGAGCTGTAGCAAAATGCTCTTTCAAAGGCAGTATTGAAGAAAACCTTCGTGTGGCAATTGAAAATCCAATGAGCCCGGATATTACTCATGAAAGGATAGTAAAGGCTTCGGATAAATTACCTCTAATGACGAATAAAATTTATAAGGATCAAAAATTTTATATAGATGTTGCCGCATATAACGAACTTGATGGATTCAGAAATATTCAAACCGGCACCAAATTATATTTTCCACCGACTCAATAAATCATGCCAGCATCCCCACGAATAGTACCAACAGAACAAAATCCTGATGTAATATCCTGCACGATCTTGATCGAAGGAAATAAAATTTCCAGGAAGTATCATCTTATCAGTGTTTTAGTTCAAAATGAAATCAATAAAATACCGGGTGCTACAATTAATTTTCTTGACGGTGATCCTGCTAAAGAAACATTTGACATCAGCGATTCAGATGAATTTGTCCCGGGAAAGAAAATTGAAATACAATTTGGATATCATGGTGAAACAAACACGATCTTCAAAGGCATTATTATTACCAATACGCAAAAGGTAAACAATGACTGTTCTGAATTAATTATTGAATGCAAGGATGAGACCGTTAAAATGACTGTAAATAAAGGCAACAGGCATTTTAATGATATCGTTGACAGCGACCTCGTTTCTCAAATATTGGATGATAACGGAATAACTGATACCAATATTGACGATTCCAGCACGCAACACGAACAATTGCTGCAATCGAATGTTTCTGATTGGGATTACATTATAAGCCGGCTCGATATAAACAGCATGATCTGCGTCATTGATAATGGCAGTTTTACGGCTAAGAAACCCAATCTGCAGGATGATTCTAAACTGGATTTAACCTATGGTGCAGATATATTGGAATTTCATGCAGATATGGATGCGCGAACTCAAACGACTTCTGTTAAAATAATGAGCTGGGATTTTGAAAACCAGGAAGTACGGACTGTAGAAAGTGAAGATCCGGATGCTCCCGACCAGGGAGAATTTTCGCGCAACCAGTTAGCAACAGTAAACGATCAGCCATTGGAAATCAGGACAGCAGCATCTTTCAGCGAAAAGGAAGCTCAGGATATTGCGAACGCAAAAAAATTAAGGCAGGAACTTTCCAAAATAAAAGCAAAAGTAAAATACCAGGGAACCACCGCTGCCAAGCCTGGAGATTTTATTTCTTTGAATGGAGTTGGAAAAAATTTTAATGGGAAGGCATTTGTTTCGGCAGTTCAACATGAATTTGGAGATGGAGATTGGACAACGGAAGCCACCCTGGGAATGAATGAACAATTTTTTTCGGAGCAAACAAATCCAGGACATGGTGCATCTTCTTCAGGACAATATTCCTCACTTCACGGTTTGCAAACTGGTATTGTTACTGATATTACAGACAGCTCGGGCCAGTATCGTGTGAAAATTCGGTTGCCGTTGGTTAATAACCAGGATGATGGAGTTTATGCAAGGGTAGCCACATTGGATGCCGGAGATAATCGGGGAACTTTTTTCAGGCCTGAAACAGGTGATGAAGTATTGGTTGGATTTATGAATGACAATCCAAACAATCCGGTTATTCTGGGGATGTTACACAGCAGTGCAAAACAGGCGCCTCTCGAGCCGGAAGACAGTAATCCCGAAAAGGGCTATGTATCGCGCAGCGGCATCAAACTGATTTTTAATGATGAAAAAAAAAGTATTCATATTGAAACGCCTGGCAACAGGATTTTTGAACTGAATGATGATGAAAACAGCATAACAGTGCAGGATGGCGATGGTAACAAAATGGTGATTGATAATAGTGGAGTTTCCATTGAAGCCGCACAGGATTTAACCATAAAAGCTGGTTCTTCTATTTCGATTTCCGCACCACAGGTTTCAATAAAAGCTGATGGAACCTTGAGCGCTGAAGGCAGCGGCAGTACCAGCATCAGCAGCAGTGGAATTACAGAAATTAAAGGGTCTTTGGTAAAAATAAATTGAAAACAGATACATCCTTTATTGAGAAAATATAAAATAAAAATTTGCAATAATTCAGACGTAATTGTCAATAATGAACTTAAGGAACAGTGAAACAAATTTTTAATCATTATCCTTTCAGTAAAAGAATAAATAACAGAGATTTCTGTTTTCTGATTTATAAAAAAAACATGAAGCACTTCCTTTAAAACCTGGTGTTAAAAAACAAATTAATACTTCATGCAACCGGTATTATTTCTATAAAATAAATGAATAAACAATGGCATTTGCGGCAAGAATTTCAGATATGCATGTTTGCCCGATGGTAACCGGGGTTGTTCCTCATATCGGCGGACCTGTTTTGCCACCTGGCTGTGTAACTGTTTTGATTGGTGGTTTACCAGCTGCGCGATCAGGAGATTTATGTGTATGCGTAGGGCCGCCGGATTCTATTATAATGGGTTCTGCAACTGTATTGATTGGCGGAATGCCGGCTGCAAGAATGGGTGATGCCACTGCACATGGCGGATCTATTATCATTGGTTGTCCCACAGTACTTATTGGAGGTTAATATTATGTCAATATCAAAATCATTTCTCGGAACGGGTTGGGGTTTTCCTCCCACTTTCAGCAAAAAAACATTGCAGGTAGGCATGCTTAGTGATGAAGAAGACATTCGCAGTAGTCTTGAAATTCTACTTTCAACGCGCCAGGGCGAAAGAGTAATGCTCCCCGGTTACGGATGTAACCTGGATGAAATGCTTTTTGAGCCGTTGACCACTACTTTTAAAACGTACATAAAGGATATGATTAATACAGCGATTCTATATTATGAATCCCGTATTTCCGTAAATAAAATTGAACTCGATGATACAGGTGAGGTCGAAGGAAAAATTCTCATCTCGATTGATTATACCATAAAGTCAACGAACTCCCGGTTCAATTTTGTTTATCCGTATTACTTAAATGAAAATACAGAACTGAAATAAATAATTTATTACCTGTAAAATGTCATGCACTGATAGAAATCCATTGACCCGTGAAGGGACAAGCCTTTTAAACAGGGTTCTTGCTGCTTTATCTCCGGGATATGCAAAAGTAGATGAACGGGAAGCAGCAGACATAATCCTGTTTGCGAAAAGATATGCAGCCAATTTAAATTTTTATAAAGAAGATAATACTGTGGATGGGGATTGGCAAACTTTGATGTCATCTGATGTAAGCGTTCCTTTGGCAACATTGACACGGATTAATGTACAGGAAATTTCTGACTATAAGAAAAGGATCTATAAAAGAATAAGTCTTGCAGATACAGACGCGAAAGCTAAAACGCAATTCAAATATTTATTCGATCTTATTTTTTCTGTTGTCAAACTGGTAGATCAGCAATTTTTATTATTACCAAACGATTTTGAATACAAGAGCATTC
>JAHEZB010000172.1 GCA_023251285.1 Chitinophagaceae bacterium
GCCTGTAATGGTTCAGGGAATAAAGAAAACAATACTTCGTCTGACAGCTCAGCTACAACCGCTACCACTGATACTGGTACAACAACCGCAAACGGAAATCCATCGTACGATCCAAATCGTGGAGAAGGAAAATTTCATGATGTGAAACTCAGTGATAAACTGGATCCACATGAAGCAGAAGAAGGCCAGAAAATCTATGAATTAAAATGCTCTTCATGTCATAAACTTACCGATGAAAGATTGGTTGGCCCGGGATGGAAAGGAGTAACACAAAGACACAAACCAGAATGGATCATGAACTTTGTAACAAATACAGATGATATGCTGGATAAAGATCCGAAAGCACAGGCCATGCTTGAAATATGTATGGTACGTATGCCGAATCAGAATTTGACTGATGACCAGGCTCGTGTAGTTCTGGAATTTATGCGCAAAAATGATGGGGTAAAATAGTTTTTTTCATTGTTTAGAAATATAGATTTGCCGGGTATAAGTAGCTTTATACCCGGTTTTTTGTGTTAGACTTTCAACAAACAAATAAATAACGCAGATTCTTATTCTATAGATCATTCGTTTTCTATTAACCAGGAAATGAAGGACAATACAGCGATAATACAAGCGATATATTTTGTTTTACATTTGTCCTCATGTCTGTCAGTGTTTCCAATCTCACAAAAATTTACGGCAATCAAAAAGCGGTCGATGATATTTCATTTGCATTAGGTAACCAGGAAATTGTAGGTTTTTTAGGTCCAAATGGCGCCGGAAAATCTACAACGATGAAAATCATTACCGGCTATCTCGCTGCAAATTCAGGAAGTGCCGTTGTGAACGGAATTAATGTAAATACAAATCCGCTGGATGCAAAAAGACAAATCGGGTATTTGCCGGAAGGAAATCCTCTATATTATGAAATGTATGTAAGGGAATATCTTGAGTTTATTGCCGGAATTCATCACTTAAAACAGGATGTAAAGAAACGTATTGAAGAAGTGATTGATTTAACCGGTTTGCGCATTGAAAGCAATAAAAAGATCGGGCAGCTGAGCAAAGGTTACAAACAAAGAGTTGGCCTTGCTGCAGCGTTGATCCATGATCCGAAAGTATTGATCTTAGACGAACCGACAACCGGCCTGGACCCGAACCAGATTGTTGAAATACGGCAACTTATTAAAGACCTTGGGGAAAATAAGACCGTACTTTTTTCGTCTCACATCCTTCAGGAAGTTGAAAGTATTTGCGACAGAATTATTATCATTAACAAGGGAAAAATTGTGGCGGACGATACGTTGACAAACCTGCAGTCGTCGAATAAGAATACCCACGTCGTAATAGTTGAATTTGCAACAAAAATAAATGCTGATCTTTTAAAAAATCTTGCCGGCGTTGAGCAGGTGGAAGAAAAGGAAAATCAATATCATATCCAAACTGCTGATCCTGATAAAGTGAAAAAACTGTTATTGGAATTTAGTCTTCAAAATAATTTGGACATTCTTTCTTTGCAAGGCAAAAGTAAAAGCCTGGAAGAAGTTTTTCGTAATCTTACGTTATAGCCACTAATTACACAAGTTTACACAATGATTTCGTAAGCTTTTCTTCGTGAAAATTAGTGTAAGCGAAGGGCTCGGATTGTTGTCAGCAATTCGTTGGAAGTGCGTGTAATCGGAGGCATATAATGCGTGTAATTACCGGCAAGAAAAATCTGAATCAAATGAAACGCATAAAAGGTATTTTTGATAAAAAAAATAATGAAAGCACCTCTTTTCATCTCAATGCTCATTCTTATGTCCACTTCTTTATTTGCCCAAAATATAACTGGTAACTGGCAGGGTAATATGGATATAAATGAGTCACAGCTTCCGATCTTATTTCATTTTACCAAAGACGATTCGGGTAATATCACCGGCAAATGGGACAGCCCAAAACAGAATGCAAATGGATTGCCTTTTAGTGCAATTAAGGTTACCGGCGACAGTATTGATTTGGAAATAAAAATGATTGCAGGATCTTATCGCGGTAAGTTTGTGAATAATGATTCAATTTCTGGTATTTGGAATCAAAACGGCCATGAAATTCCTTTGAATTTTTCAAGATCACGTGAAAATGAACGGTCGCAAATGACAAGTTCCGCTTATCCCGATGAAAAAGAAATTTCTATTACGTCAGCCGGAGGAAGCAAGCTTTATGGTACATTGTTATCAAAAAATAATCAACAAAAAATAGCCATTATTATAGCCGGTTCAGGGCCTACAGACCGCAACGGAAACAGCACGATGACTCCTGCCACAAATGAATATGAACAACTGGCTCATGCACTCGATTCTCAAAATATCGCCACTTTCCGTTATGATAAAAGGGGCATTGCAAAAAGCACATTGGCAAATTTTAAAGAAAGCGACATCGTATTTGAAGATTATGTAAAAGATGCCGAAAAGATTTTTGATTATCTGCACGACACACTTGGCTTTAAAAATATTTTTATCATCGGGCATAGCGAGGGTTCATTAATCGGAATGCTTGCTTCCCAAAAAAAGAAAGTAGCGGGTTATATTTCTGTTGCCGGCGCTGGCCGTCCGATCGATGTGATTTTGGAAGAACAAATGCAAAATCAACCATTGCCGGATTCAGTAAAGCAACAAATACCGCAGATTTTTAATCAGCTAAAAGAAGGAAAAGAAGTAGATAATTTTCCTGAAATACTGGCGCCACTTTTTAGAAAATCAATTCAGCCTTATATGATTTCATGGCTAAAATATGCTCCGGAAAAAGAAATAAAAAAACTCAATTGCCCGATTTTGATCATCCAGGGCGGGTGTGACATACAGGTAAAAGTAGAAGACGCGAACAACCTTCATAATGGAAATAAAAAAAGCCAGTTGGACATTATTCCGACGATGTCGCATACGTTAAAAAATGCGGGCGCAGACTGCATCAATCAACAGAAAACCTATATGGATGGTTCCATGCCGATATACCCGGTTTTGGTAAATGATGTTGTGAACTTTATAAAGAAAAACTGATCTGCTTTTCCTGCAAAACCACTTGCCAATATGGAATTATCTGAAATTATCAAAAATAATATCCGGCAACAAGGGCCAATCTCTTTTCATGATTTTATGGAAATGGCGCTGTATTATCCTTCGCTCGGATATTATAATTCGGACAGAAATAAGATTGGCAAGGAAGGAGATTTTTATACGAGCCCGGTCTTAAGTTGTTTATTTGGAGAAATGATTGGCAAACAGATGGAAGAAATGTGGTTTTTGCTGGATAAAAAGCCTTTTACGATTGTAGAATATGGCGCAGGTACCGGTGCTCTTGCAAGTGATATACTGCATTATTTAAAAAATAATACGGCTTTATACGATGAACTTAACTATTGCATTATTGAGAAAGGCGAAAAGATGCGTCGCCTTCAAAAAGAATTACTGAGTGAAAAAGTAAGTTGGCATGATTCTGTCAAAAAAATTCCTGCAATAAATGGCTGCATTTTATCCAACGAATTGCTTGACAATTTTCCGGTGCATAAAGTGATGATGAAAGATGAACTAATGGAGGTTTTTGTGGATTATAAAAATGATTTTCACGAAGTTTTAAAACCGGCTGATGAAGATTTGAAAAAATATTTTAGTGAGCTGGATGTTGTGTTGCCTAAAGATTATTGTACTGAAATAAACCTGAATGCAATTGAATGGCTTGAAGACATTTCTGAAAGTTTGCAATCTGGTTTTGTGCTTACCATTGATTACGGGTTTTCATCTGCTGAGTTATATAGCGTTAAAAGAAGTGCCGGTACAATTCTCTGTTATAAAGGACATGAAATAAATGATTCACCTTACGATCGTATCGGAGCACAGGACATTACAGCTCATGTAAACTTTTCTGCACTGGCACTTTGGGGCGAAAAGCTGGGTTTAAAATGTTGTGGTTATACTTCACAATCCAATTTTCTGCGTTCGTTAGGGTTAATGAATTATTTAAGAAAATTAGAAATGGAAAATAAAGGTTCAGAGGATAAAGATCATATTTTCCAAATCAACAAATTGCTAATAGACATGGGAAATAAATTTAAAGTTCTTGTGCAGCAAAAAGGACTGAAATGCAAAATGCTTACAGGAATGCAGTTTGCAAATCCATTCCCGGTTTAACCCTTTAAGGTTTCCAAAGCCTTACATGTTTTTTAAAAATCTGAAGGAAATGTTTGCGGAACTTTTTTTCTATCAGGATGCAATGGCAAAGGATGCAACGCTTTTGTCTGATCTATAAAAACCAATGCATCATATCGCTCCGGTAATAACGACGGAACATAATTTCCATATTTTTCCATAGCCGGATCGTAAACAACACCAATGGCCCGATGCGGAATTTTATCCAAATAAGTTTCATCCATATCCTGGCTAAAAAGAAGATACCGGTTCTTAGTACTTTCCTCGTGCAATCGTCTTTCAATGCTTCCCGAACGCGCCTGTGGCACATCCATCACTTCCATCGGAGCGCCCCATTCTTCACCGGCGATTACTGTGCCTTCGAAGCTGGCAAATCCACACAGGTAAACGTTTTCTTCTCCATATTGTTCACGTGCCAATTCACCGAGATTTACCATTCCGGCGCGGCTCATATCCGTTGCTCTGGCATCGCCGATATGTGTATTATGCTCCCACACAATTCCTTTGGCTTTGGTTCCATGAAACTTCATCAACCGGTCTAAAGTTTCCATCATATGGCGGTCGCGCACGTTCCAGCTTTCATTATCAAAACCAATCATGGTGCGGTAATATTTTTCAGCGTTTACGGCAATTAATGCATTTTGTTCTGTATTAAATCCGGCTTCACGATCACCATCTAAAAACTGTGCTTTTAACCGGATTTCTCTTAGCAAAGCCAAAACTTCATCGCGGCAGCCGGCGTCATTTAAAGTATAACGGGCATAATGCTGCTCGTTTTCATTGAATGGTTCAAAACAATGAATCGCTTTTTTTACAGATTTTGCGGCTTGCGGATCTTCCGTTTCCAAATAACTCATCATTGCCTTCATCGAATCCCAAAGGCTGTAAACATCGAGACCATAAAAGCCTACCTTTTTATCGGCAGATAAGTTTTTATTAAACCCGCGCAGCCATTCTGCAAGGGCGGCAACTTCCCAGTTTCCCCACATCCAGGTAGGCCAGCGGTCAAAATTTTTCAAAACATCTTCGATCTCTTCGCCTGCGTCTTTATATCCTTTTACATAACGATTGATCTTGTAACAATCGGGCCAGTCACCTTCAACTGCAATAAAATTAAATCCTTTTTCTTCTATTAATCTTTTGGAAATCTGGGCGCGCCAGGTATAAAATTCATGTGTTCCGTGAGATGCTTCACCGAGCATTACAATCGGCCGGTTGCCAATATCTTCCATTAGCGGATCGAGATCTTTGGAATTATATAGCAGGTTCATAATAGCTTTATTTTTTCTGAAAAGCCACAATTAACCTGCCAAACGGACGGATAAAACGGTGTTGATTTTCAAATAAGAAGTACGAATCTGCAATATTTATTTGTTCGCTGCATCCAACCTTCAGGCGATTTTAAAAAAATACTGATTAGCGGGATACGCAAATTCGGAGGAAAATAACAATTATGATGAAACCTTTGGAGAATTTGTAACCGTGAAATTTTTCATTTCATTTGAATAAAGCGTTGAAATTTAGAAGCCGGAGACATTTGTTTTTACAATTTGACAAAACAGTAATCAGAATCAAATGTTTGTCTGCTGCAAAATCAATTTTTGATTCTTAGGTTGTTGCGTAAATTTGCAGTCTTTTTTAAAATAGAAAA
>JAHEZB010000173.1:0-3992 GCA_023251285.1 Chitinophagaceae bacterium
GATGTTTTTCTTATCCCAAGACAAGGATGGTCTGGGTTCCGTTATGGAAGTGGTGGGTACGCAATCACTTCCTGTTAGCAATAGAGCATTAGATTATCAACTGGCTCAGTATGCAAATAATCCTTTATTCCTTGTTCCAGGCGTTTCTACGGGTGTAACAGATGCGCGTGGAATAATGATTAAAGAAAATGGCATCATCTTTTATCGATTGAATTTCACTAAAGCCAATCATACGTACGTCTACAATGTCACCTTGAGCGATCCATCCAGTGAAGAGGGGAAACTATGGCATGAAGAGGAAATATTGAATGGTGATAGGCATCCTGCTCAAACCCACGGCTATTTTAATGGGATAAATTACTATGGTGACTACCAAAGTCCTGTTTTGTATATCGTCGATAATTCTCTTCCTACTAATAACGGGGAAACGATCAGGCGAATGAGAATAGGTCATCCTATTGTGCCACCTGGTTATCAGAGAACACGAATCGATAGATTCCATTTGGACCTGCAACAAGGCCAACCGCAAGCCGATCAGTTTGAAGAACTGGATTTAGATTTGTTGACAGAAGATTCATTGACGCTGACAACTGAATCAAGCACCGATTTGATTTTAGATCAGTCACAACTGGTTCAGCTTTTTAATAACAATCCAATTGTCTATTTGTCTTTATCGAAAGACGGTGGGCAGAGTTACTACTACAAGCAAGAAGCGCCGATGGGCAAATTAGGTGAGAGATCGTTTAGAACAGTGTGGAGAAAGTTGGGCGTTATTCCGAGAGGGCAAGCGGTTATCCCAAAGATTGAATTCTTTGGTCAAGGACCTTTTATTATTTTGGGCGCCGCATGGGTCCATGAAGTGATGCCGGAGTAATTATGGCCCAAGACTTTGATGAGTTTCCACTGGATGACCCGATCTTAAGTACAGATGGGCAGAATAAATTTGGAAGTGTTTGGCGTGGTTCGATAAGCACGTTTTTTCAAACACTGATTGGGTATTTGAGTCAGTTTGGGATATTTGTTCCGAAGTTAACGACTGTGCAGCGAGATTCTATTCAGTCGCCACAGGCAGGACAATTGATCTATAACACGACGACAGATGAATTGCAGGTATATAAACCGTCCGGCTGGGTGGTAGTAATTTAGGAGAGTGATATGGATCCAATGATGATGATGATGTTAATGCAGGGGATGCAGAGCTCTAAGGAAGGGGGAAGAAACTTTGTCGGCAATCTTATGAGCGGCAATGGTTCAAGACCCTATGGCAATGCAGAACGCGCATATGATAGGTACACTTCTCCTTGGTCAAATGCAGGACGAGGGGCTATCAACCCTTTTAGTCAACGTCTAAATGAAATGGGCAATACTGGCGATTTCATGAAGAACATCATGGGTCAGTATCAAGAATCTCCTTGGGCTAGAAACATGCAAAATCAATCCATGCGCGCTGGACAAAATGCAGCGTCTGCGAGTGGCTTGATGGGCAGCACTCCCTTGATGAATCAGCTTCAACAAAATGCTGGAAACATTAGCTCCCAGGATCAACAGAATTTCTTCAACAACATGATGGGCATTAATGATAAGTATATGCAGGGTCAAAATCAGTTGATGAATTTTGGCTTTGGTTCAGATCAAGCGGCAGCCCCTTGGATGGGCGAACAAGAGTACAACAAGCAATCGGCGAAAGACTCTTGGATGGGTAATTTGGGCAGTTCATTTATGCAAATGATGGGGTGGTAATATGGCAATTCCAGCATTTAGGCAGAGACCAGCGGGTGGTTGGATAAATGAATCCCAACAAGCTGCGAATGCCTTGACGAAACAGAATATCGAAAACAAATATCTTCCGATGACAAAACAGTCTGAAGCGGCTTCTAAATTAGCTTATGCAAATTTAATGGGTCCGCAGTTTTTGGCAAAGTTAATGGGCAATCCTGATGTTGTAGGGAATAGTCCTCAACTTCAAGATCCTTCAACACTTGCCAGACTTTATCAAGCTGGTATGGGCCAAGGAACTGGAAATGCCTTAGTGAATATGCCTGGCTATCCTTCCCAAGATAATAATTCATTTTCTGGTTGGTTAACTAATAAGATTAAGACTCTTTTGAGTGGTAATACTCAACAACCACAACCACAAAACGCATTAGCTTATGGCAGCCCTAATGCTGGAGGTCAAGGTAATGGTGCAGATTCCGGGTATGGGTATGACAAAAATGGTAATAATCTTGTAGCGTCTCCCCAAGAAATTGCTAATGTTGCTGGTGGTAATAATGCAGCTCAATTGCCTGCGGGAGAAATGGAAGCTGCAATGCAAGCATGGCTACAAAGTCCTGAAGCGAAAGCGAAAGCGCAGCAAGATGGCATGATGACTATTCCTAACCAACCTGAATTATTACAGTGGTATCGTAATAAACAAGGCATTCCTGGTGTGACTGAAAATTCACCGCAAGCGCCTGTTGCTTCACCACCTCAGGGTAAAACCTATGCTGAAAAAGCAGGGGCTTTTAAGGGTGAAATAGCTCAAGGTGAAGAAGCTGGAAGGATTAGAGCGCGCGCTGTAGATGAGATGGATAAACAATATCAACAAGCTGTGCAAGCTGAAGTTCCTGTCAAGCATTTAATAGATATGACTCAATCTCCTGTCTTCCAGAAAATGAGAAGTGATGTTCCTTTATTCCAAGATAAACAATTAAAAGTATTAGCCAAAATCGGTACACCAGAAGAGCAAAAAGCAGTTGGTGACTTTATTAGCACAACTGCAAATGCGGTTGCTAATACCGTTCAAGGATTTGGTGGACGAGCATTAGATAAAGAATTTGGATTAGCTGAGAGAATGAAAATATCTGACAATGATACCTGGAATGTCATGTTAGGTAAATTAGGATCAATCGCAACATTTAATGAAATGACAAAACAACGTTCTAGAATAGCATCAAAAATAATGGATAAAGAACATTTAAGCAGAGGAGATGCTTTAGAAAAAGCTGATAAACAAGTAGATGGAGATAAAATAAGAAAACTTGTTGAACAAAAGATTAATCCAAAGCCTACCAAAGAAGATATTGATCATATGTCGAATAAGTATGGCATTACAAAAGAAGAAGTAATAAAGCGCTTAAAAGCTAAAGGAATATTATAATGCCTAGAGATTTTCTTGCAGATGATATGACAACACAAGTTTCTCAGGCTGAAAATATGCCAAGAGATTTTTTGTCTGAAAATATTCCTGAACAAGAAACTATAGGTAAATCTGCTGCATTAGCTGTTCCAAGAATTCTTACTGATGTCGCTACTAGTGGATGGGATAAATTCAAAAACATTCCTAATTACTGGAATGCGGCAAAATCAGGTATCCCAGAGGCAGCTGGAGCAATTACACAAAATCCATTAGGCGCTGGAAAACAAGCTGCTGCCGGATTGGCTGAATATGGACAGAATGTTTTTAACACTCCTCATGATGTCATTAATTATCTGACAAATAGATTGCATCTTTTTCCACAGGATATTAACAAAAATGTTCAGATGGGAAGAATGCCTGATTCGGAATCTGATATTAATGCTACGTTTGGAACTCCTCAAAATGAAGGCGAGCAAGCTATCAGATTTGCAGGAAGAAATGCTGGTAATGCTTTAGGGTTGGCAAACATTCCTAGAGGAATTAAATCAATAAGCAGCCTTAACCCCATGGCATCTGAAAATATTGCAAAAAACGTTGTAAAGACAGAGAAGAAAATGTATCAGAAATATTCTGGTAATAAAGGTTTATATAATAAACTTTCAAATGAGGCATCGAATAGAGGTATTACGCAGGCTAATATCAATCCTAATAAGATTGATATTGGAACAATTAAAAAATACTCCCCTGAGAAAGATACTGTCTCATTAGATGCGTTTATAGCTGATAAAAACCTTAATAATGCTCAGAAAGCAATTAGTGATCTTGGTTACACAGAAAGAAGAATAGAAAATAAAGCCTCACTAAGTTCTGAAGA
>JAHEZB010000173.1:4002-5813 GCA_023251285.1 Chitinophagaceae bacterium
CTGAAGAGCAAGCACATTTAAAAGCAGTAAAAAAAGCAAAGATTTATATTCAGGAAAATATGTTTAAAGACAGTTCTGGAAAAGTTCATCAAGATTTGTTGAATAAACATAAAGAAATACAAAAAGGGTATGCCACTGAAGTTGTGCCATATACCAAAAATAAAGCTATTCAAGCATACAAGAAGGGACAGAAACTGCCTGAGGAATTAGTTAATTCCCTATCCAAAGGAAAATTCGCTGCTATGCGTGGAGAGAAACATCCTTGGATTGGTAGAAGAAAATCATTAAACCCATTTTTCAGTCAAGTGAAAAAAGGTGGTGCAATAGGTCTGGGATTAACGGGTGGCGGCTTTGGTGGTAAAGAAATTTACGACTATTTATTTGGCAAAGAAGGGAACGAATAATGACGATCTCATATTTATTAGGCTTTAGTCCAAAATGGGTTGTCTTAGACAATCAAGGTAGACCTGCTGCTGGTGGTAAGCTTTATACTTACAGCAATCTTGATAAAGATCAGCCGAAACCTGCTTATTCCGATCAAGCTGGTAATAATCCATATCCTAATCCAATCATTTTCGATGCAAACGGCACGAAAGGTCCTATATTTTTCACCTCAGACTCACTTAGTCCGACTGATACCTATTATTTGAGAATGTACGATGCAAATAATAATTTGTTATGGGATGAAGAGAATTTCACTGGAGCTGGTAGCGGGGGAGGCGGTGGCGTCATTACAAATGATGTCGATATCGCCAATTTAGTGACGAACAATGTTTTCTGGTACACAGATAAAACATTAGATGCCACGTTTGCAACTTCGACAAATGTGAGGCTTGCTCCGAGCTGTCACGATAATTTTGTTGAAGGAACAAATACGATGGGTCCTACTGGACCAGATATTGTGTTTGCTAAAAACAATACGAACGCGACTGACGTACTTGAATTTATATCCTTCACATTGGGTGCAAGTGATCTTATTCCTGATATAACTCCTCAATATTTCTTGCGATATGCGTGTACCGTATTGGGTGCTGCCGAAACATATAAATATGTTCAATACCCTGTTACACCAAAAGTTCAGAACTTATCAAATTCCACGGTAACAGCAATCATCTATGCAAGATGTACAGCGGGCGATCCAACATTACAGCTATATTTAAGGCAGTTTTATGGTGATGGTGCCTCTGCAACAGCAGAATCACGCGTTGCATTAGGCGCGCCGATTACATTAACAAATACTTGGGACAAATATGTTGTCACGGGAACCGTACCAAATGCGACAGGTAAGACATTAGGCGAGTGTCATAATGATGCGCTTTTCTTACAAGTTGGTTTCCCGCTTAGTCAGGTTTCTACGATTGACCATGTAAAAGTAGCTTTATATACAGGTGATTTTGAGCCAGATGTTGAAT
The DNA here is from genome assembly GCA_023251285.1 of Chitinophagaceae bacterium. Taxonomy (GTDB): domain Bacteria; phylum Bacteroidota; class Bacteroidia; order Chitinophagales; family Chitinophagaceae; genus Ginsengibacter. The sequence goes on from JAHEZB010000173.1 coordinate 5,415, forward strand.
TCCTAACAATGGATCAGATTGATGCTGTAACAATGAGTCCTCGTGTTGGTGAGATAAAAACATCAATATCGAATGTCGTTCCATTTGGCTACTTGCCAATGAATGATGGAACCATTGGTAATCCATCTTCTAATGCTACTAACCGAGCTAATTTTGATACGTTTGCTTTATACGATACGATTTGGCGTTCTTGTAGTGCTAATCCTACCTATGCGCCTATCTATACAAGTGCAGGCGCATTAAGTGTATTTGGTGCGACAGCAGTAGCGGATTTCCAAGCAAATAAACAATTAAGTTTGACGAAATCATTGGGGCAAGTTTTAGCGGGTACATCTAGTGTTATTCCTACCGGAGTAGTATACACCACTAACTTTGCGGTAAATCCTGTTAACTTGAATC
>JAHEZB010000174.1 GCA_023251285.1 Chitinophagaceae bacterium
ATCGCTATTTTCTTTGTAGATTTATCTTTTGAAAAAAAATCATTTCATGCATCCAAAGATCAATTGGCCGGAAGCGATAAAACCTTTAATTAAAAAGTATAAAAGGAAAAAACATCCATTGGATTATGAAAATACGTACCAGCTTTTAGTAGGTGTAATTTTATCAGCCCGGGATTCTGACCGGCATATTAACCAGCTTTCACCGCAACTTTTTGAAGCTTTTCCCAACATAGAAGCCCTTGCTAATGGCTCTTCCGAAACGTTATTTCCTTTTATTGGTTCCGTCCGCAACTTTGCAAATAAAACCAAGTGGCTTCTTACTCTTGCTCAAACAATAAAAAAAGACAGCAATATTCCGCTTGCGCTTGATGCATTGACTGAATTGCCGGGAATCGGACGAAAATCTGCTAACGTGATCATGCGTGAAGCCGGTGCTAAACCAGAAGGAGTAGTGGTAGATATTCATGTGGTGAGAGTAGCGCCGCGTCTTGGCATTGCAACAGGAACCGATCCTATAAAGATTGAAAAGCAGATCATGGAGGCACTTCCGAAAAGTGAATGGGATGCAGGAATGGCGATGTCCTTTCTCGGAAGAGAGATCTGCAGGCCAAAGCCAAAATGTGAGATTTGCTTGATGAAATCTGTTTGCGCTTACTATAATGGATGGTCGGCTAAGCAAGATTGAAAATTAAGTTTTAAAGTTGAAACCAATAAGCTACACTGACATAATATTTTTGGTTTTCCGGAATGATACCAAAGAATTTTACTCCTTTCTATCGATACAAAACAATATACGAATCCATCTTTCGTTTTTCTATTGTTTCCCGGGACTTTTTTTGTAAACACATTTTGCAAAGAATCTCTTAAAACCAAAATTTCTCAAAAGTAATTTGAGAAATTTATCCTAATTCAAAATCGAAAAACCTTGAAAAATCATCTGCTGATTTTTTTACTATTCATGTTTGTCAGTCCTCTTATCAAAGGGCAGGATGTGATCCGGCAGGTTTCCTGTTTTGATTCAACGATGAAGTCGCAAGCCGATAGTGTAAAAAAAGAAATGGCAAGCCATGGATTTATTGTTGTAAGAGAAGCGACAATGACGATGGAAAGCGGCTATGAGATGCCGGTAATTGTGCCGCTTACACAAGGCACGTGGTACCAGTTTGTGTTTATTGGTGATCTTTCTTCCAAACTGTATGAGGTGAGAATGTATGACTATAATGAAAAGCAGGTAGTTTATCAGAAACATTATGGAGATGGCATGGAAAGTAACGTCATCAGCTTTTCTTACATTCCTCAATTCACAGAATACCATATTATCAAACCCCTTCAGCTGAACAAAAAGAAGAAAAAAGGGATTTGTGGTTATATCATTATGTTTAAAAAAGTAAAATGATTTTTTTTGGTGAGGAATTGCACCATTCACACGAATTAATCAATACAAAAAAGGAAGAATGCCGTTTTCAGCAAACAAAGAAATAACCGGAATTTCCGATTATTATTTTCGGCGCTTTGTTTGTTTTTTAAACAGTTCCGGAGAAAAAATATTCGCTGATGATTACCTTGATTTTGCTGTCTTTTTACCAAGTTTCTTATTTGCTTCAAGCCATTTATTTATAGGAGAATCTTTTTTCGTGTGTTCTTCACTGTTATATTCGCTATCTACGGCATACTTATCATGATGTTTTATGAGCAACCAACTATTGTCCTCTTTTCCTTTTAATTTTACCAAAACAAATTCGCCTTTCAATTTTTTCCCAAACAATTGAAACTTGAAATCACCCGATTTTAGACCTGCACGCAGATTTTTTTCTGCAATTTCTCTTGGAGAATTGGCCAGATCTGCATAAGTGCCGCTGTCCCATATTTCTACAATGCCGGCGCCATAGTTGCCTTCAGGAATTGTACCTGCGAAATCTTTATAATCATAAGGATGGTCTTCAACCATCATCGCCAGTCTTTTATCTTTTGGATTCATGGACGGTCCTTTTGGCACAGCCCAACTTTTCAAAACACCATCAAGTTCTAACCTGAAATCATAATGCAAACGCGATGCTTTATGCCGCTGTACCACAAAGATCAATTCAGATTCAGATCCTTTTACTTTGCCTGCCGGTTCAGACGTTTCTTTAAAATTTCTTTTCTTATTATAAAGTGTTAATGCCATTATGCAGATTTTTTACGTTTTACTTCAAGGCTTGCTTTCAATTGTTCCATCAGGTCTTTTGTGCCGCCGTGGACGACTTTCATTTCAGGCGCTTTTATCTTCTTGCCTTTCGCTTTTGCTTCGATGATCTTCAATAATTCATCGTTATAATTGTCTTTATATTTTGAAATATCAAATTTTCCGGTGAGTTGATCAACCAATGTAATGGCCATTTTCAATTCAGCAGGTTTTACGTCTGTGTTTTTAGGAAGATTTAATTGATTCGGATCTCTTATTTCCTGTGCAAATCTTATTTTGTTTAAAACGATCACATTATTATCCGGGCGCAAAATTGCGAGTGCCTCTTTATTACGCATTACAAAAGTAGAAACGGCCACTTTTTGGGTCTTTTTCAATGCTTCCAACAATAGTGCGTAAGGCCTTGTTCCGGATTTGTCCGGCTCCAGGTAGTAAGGTGTTTCATAATAAAGACTGCTGATTTCATCTTCTTTCACAAAATCAGAAATTGAAATGGTTTTTGTTTTTTCTGCAGCTACTGCTTCAAAATCTTTTTCATCAAGAACTACATACTCATTATCAATTTTGTAGCCTTTTACAATATTTCCCCACGGCACTTCTTTGCCCGTATTTTCATTCACCCGCTGGTATTTTATATGTGCGTGATCTTTTTTATCAAGCATGTCCAGATCAAGATTACTTGTTTCTGTGGCGCTGTAAATTTTTACGGGAATATTTACTAATCCAAAGCCTATGGCGCCTGTCCAGATTGGCCTCATATTGATTATTTTTATGGTGAGAATAAGATAACCTGAAAATCTGTGCCTTTTTTTAAATAGCCTGAAAACCAAGCCACCACTGTATTGATCTGGCGTTAAAGATTCGAATTGAGGAAATTATTCTACAGAAGATTATAAAAACAGAAAGTTTCATTATTTGTTGTTTTACTGGAAAGTTTTCAAATTATTTGAAGAAAAAATGAATTGAATAAAAAGCACTTCTAAAGTGTTTTTCTTCTCGTATCCAACAGTAAGACAGGCAGTAAAATCAAATTGGTAAGCGTAGCTACAAATAAAGTAATGGATGTAAGCCAGCCAAGCGATTGCGTTCCACCAAAACCACTGAAACAGAAAATAATAAAACCGGCAATTAAAACTAATGAAGTATAAATAATGCTAAGCCCGGTGTGTTTGATCGTTTCTGAGACCGTTTTCTTTACTTCAGAATTATTTAAAGGAAGTTCCTGTTTATAATTTACTAAAAAGCGAATCGTGACGTCGATTGCAATTCCAAGCGCAACGCTAAAAATCAATACAGTAGAAGGTTTCAACCTTACGCCTGCCCAGCCCATAATTCCTGCAGTTACCACCAATGGAATCACATTTGGTATTAATGAGCAAATTAAAATGCGCACCGATTTGAACAAATACAACATGCAAAGCGCGATAAATAAAAATGCCCAAAGCAGGCTTTCTTTCAATCCATTGATGATGTATCGGCTTCCTTCTAAAAAAGTAATTGTAGAACCGGTGAAGGTTATTTTATATTTTGAAGTGTCAAAAATATGATCGGTTTCTTTTCTCAAATTATTTAAAATAACCGGAAGTTTTTCTGTACCAACATCTGCCATATTGATGCTCATGCGTGTACTTTCTCTTGCCGTATCAATGAAACTAGTCAGCAATTTTGAAAGATTATTTTTTGAACCGCTGTCTTTTTGTGGACGAAGATAATCTCCGATAAAAGCAACATCAAACTGATTTGGTAAGGCATAGTTTAAAGAATCACCTTCATAAAATCCTTGTTTTACAAATTTAATTCCCTGCACAATGGAAAGCGGCCGACTCATTTCCGGTTGCTTTTTTATGTAAGAAGAAAGCGAATCCATTTTAGTCAAAACCGGTAAAATTCTTGTGCCAACAAGTCCGTATCTCTTTTTTGTATCTATCACAATTTCCAGTGGCATCACCCCTTTAAAATTCTTTTCAAAAAATTTCAGGTCTGTATATATCTTATCTGTTTTGGGTAAATCATCTACAATAAAGCCTTCTGTTTTTAACTTAAAAATTCCAAACACTGAAAAAATGATCACGAATATCGTGCATGCATACACAATTTTTTTATGATTAAAAACCCAGCGTTCAATTTTCAATAAAATGTTTGTAAAGATTTTGACATCTAAATATTTTAATTGCCTTTGTTCCGGTGCATTCATAAAACTTAAAACAGAAGGAAGTAAAATAAATGAGATCACAAAAATCAACATGATGCCAAGGCCTGCAACTTCTCCAAACTCCTGCAAAATAGCGCTGTGTGTTAAAGCAAAAACCGCGAAGCCTATTGCTGCCGTTAGGTTACAGAAAAGGGTAACCACGCCCATCCTGCTCACCATGTCTATTAATGATTGCTCTTTATTTCCCGTTTTTTTATAAGTAGAATGATATTTATTTAAAAAATAAATACAATTTGGAATGCCAATAACCACAATTAACGGAGGAATTAATGCAGTCAATAAGGTAATTTTATAACCACACAAATACATAATTCCCACACTCCAGATAACGCCGGTGATGACAACAAGTAATGATAAAAGTGCTGTCTTTACGGAACGAAACATCAACAATAATATGAGCGCTGAAAGTACGAGCGAACCAATAATAAACCATTTCATTTCGCGCGCAATCCTATCAGCAACCTGTGTCCGGATCAAAGGCAAACCACTGATGTGTGTGGCAATTTTTGTTGATGCAGTATATTTATTCGTGTGGTCAATAATATCATTAATGACTTTCGTTCTTCCTTTCGAATTGAGAATGTCTTTATTAATCCTTACGACTAATAAATATGCATTGGTAGCAGGATTATATAAAAGTGATTTGTAAAAAGGAAGCGAATAAAAAACTTTTAAACTGCTGTCAATTTGCTGTTGCGATTTTATATCTTTTGGGAAAACAGAAATGGCATCTAATTTTTTTGAGGCAGTATCTTTTAGCAGATCAACGGCATTTCCAACGCTCAACACGTCTTCCACAAAAGGTATATTTTTTAAATCGCTGCTTAATTTGCTAAAAGCCTGGAAATTTTTTATTTCAAAAAAATTGTCGGATTGGACACCAATCACTAAAACATTTCCATCATCGCCAAATTTTTCTTTGAAAGAAAGGTAATCCTGGTACTTAGGATTATCTGTTGGAATCGCTTTTGAAAATTCATAACTCAGTTTTATTTTGCTTGCAAAAAAAGCCATTACTGCAGTGCACAAAAAGAGAGTTACCAGAAGAAGAACCCGTTTTTTTAATACAAACTTTGCAAGGCGCTGCCACATAATTAATAAGATTTTTTCAGCGCAAAGGAATGAAAAAAAGAATTCCGTTTATTTATTGATTTGCTGTAGCCTTACCTTGAATCTCCAACCATAAACCTCCACCAAAAACTACCAATCCAGTTCCATTCCCAGCTGATCTTTCAATTGCTTTACCAATGGATATTCTTCAATGATTCTTAAATACTGCTGTTTAGTTGTAAGCACTTCTTCCCTGCCGTGATTTAAATTTTCACTTTCCACAACCTTCAAAGTATAGGTAAGATAACGGTTGTTAAAATGAGATTGAAGATGCTCAATTAAATCTCCTCTTTCGGCTTCAATAAA
>JAHEZB010000175.1 GCA_023251285.1 Chitinophagaceae bacterium
GGAACAAGCCGAGGTCTCTTAAAGAATTTCCATTAATTTTGCCCACCTTTCAAATTGAATTGGTCCCGTAGTTCAATGCCCACCCGGCTGACACGGTCGGACGGGGATAGAATAGAAGTTCCCTAAACTTTAGATACAAGTTCGATTCTTGTTTGTTAATAATTTCTGTCAAATAATAAAAGAAAAATAGATGTTTTATGCTTATGTGATAAAATCAATTGCTTGTGATTACTATTACAAAGGTTATTGTAAAGATTTAGAAAATCGGCTACAACAACATAATTCTGGAATGACAATTTCTATAAAGCCTTATCTTCCTTTTAAAATTGTTTACTTTGAACAATTCCCAACAAAAGAAGAAGCAATAAAACGAGAAAAATATTTTAAATCTGCAGCAGGAAGAGGGTTCCTTAAAAATTCTATCAAACCTGTATGAATTCAACGACAAAAGTGGAACAAGCCGAGGTCTCTTAAAGAATTTCCATTAATTTTGCCGACCTTACAAAAAGGAATTGGTCCCGTAGTTCAATGGATAGAATAGAAGTTTCCTAAACTTTAGATACAAGTTCGATTCTTGTCGGGACTACCATACATGCCACCAGTAAAGCAACAAATACTTCAAATTGGCATTTTGCTTTTTAAACACTTATCCGTTACCTTAGAAGCTTTCTATTATTTTTCTATCTTCAATTTTTATGAAAAAATCTTTAACTGTTTTTTTTCTCGTTTCGTCTTTATTTGGATGCGCACAAACGAAAAATCCGGATTTTTTTTATGTAAAAACAAAGGATTCTTTGCCATTTTTAAAATATGGTTTGGGAGAAGACCGGCTTGGAGGTGCGAAAATGACGTTTCTCGACAGCAATATTGTGCTTAAAGTAACGGATAGCTCAAAAAATAATTATAAAGTGCAGCTCTCACAATTCCACTCTGCCTGGATAGAAAAAGAGAAGGTGGCTAAAACATTACCTATAGAAGAGAAGCAACATCTCACCGATAGTTGGAAGGTCTATGGAGATTCTCTTTATGATTATGTGACGATCTCACTGGATCAAAAATTACCTTACAGAAGTGAAATGAAGATTAATCCGACGAGGATTGTTGTCGATATTTTTGGTGCAGTAAGCAATACCAACTGGATTACGCAACTTTCTACAGCAAAAGGAATAAAAAACGCGTGGTATGAACAACCGGAAGACGATGTGATGCGCGTTATTATTGAATTAAAGCATTCACAAAACTGGGGATACAGCATCTATTATTCTGAAAATAATAAATTAACCATCAGGGTGAAGCGTCAACCGCGGGTTTTAAATTTAAGCCATTTGACCATCGCCGTTGATGCCGGTCACGGTGGTGAAAATACCGGTGCCACAGGAGTTACTTCTAAAATAAAAGAGAAAGATTACACTTTGTTGATTGCGAGAGAACTTCAAAAGCAGTTGATAAAGAAGAAAGCAAAAGTTGTGATGACGCGCACCAAAGACACTACACTCAGCATGTTTGAAAGGATACAGTTTTTACAACAGCAAAATCCCGATTTATTGATCAGCATCCACTTAAATTCTTCTTCACAAGATACCACCAGCGGTGTTAGTACTTATTATCGCTATATTGGTTTTCGACCCTTGAGCGAGGCAATTTTAAAATCGATGTTGCAACTCGGATTACATGAATTCGGTAATGTCGGTAGTTTTAATTTTTCTTTGAGTGGACCTACAGATTATCCGAATTGCCTGGTGGAAGTTGCTTTTCTGAGTAATAAAAAAGATGAAAAAAAGATATTGGATCCTAAATTCCGGTACGAGGCAGCAGCGAAAATTGTAGAAGGAATAGAAGCGTTTTTAAAAAATTTATAAGTACTTTGTTGGAAACCCGCTTTGAAAAAGCGGCAGAAAAAATAATTTAATCGATTCTCTTAACCTAAAAACTTTTAGTGATTCATACAGATTCAAACCTAAATAAGGCACCGGCAAAATTAAGCAACCTGGCTCAAACGCTCATTGGTAGCGAGATTGTACGTCTTGGCGGAGAGATAAAAGAAAAAATAAAAAGCGGCGAAAAGATTTACAATTTTACCATCGGCGATTTTGATTCTTCAATATTTCCTATTCCGAAAAAATTAGAAACCGAAATTGTAGAAGCTTACAGAAATAAATTTACAACGTATCCTCCTGCTGATGGAATTCTTGCTTTGCGTCAATCTGTTTCAACATTCATCAACGAGCGCGAAGGACTTGATTTTAATACCAATGAAATTCTGATTGCCGCTGGCGGACGTCCGCTCATTTATACCTTATACCGCGCTCTGGTAGACAAAGGTGATAAGGTGATTTATGCGGTTCCCAGTTGGAACAATAATCATTATGTTCATTTTACCGAGGGCCGGCATGAAGTGATCCAGGCAACGCGTGAAAATAATTTTATGCCTACAGCTGAAGATATAAAACCACATTTAAAAGATGCGGTACTGATTGCTTTATGCTCTCCTTTAAATCCAACAGGAACGGTTTTCAAAAAAGAAGAATTAGAGAAAATCTGCGATATGGTGCTGGAAGAAAATAACCGGCGCAGTAGTGAAGAAAAAAAATTGTATGTGATGTATGACCAGATGTACTGGATGCTGACTTTTGGAGATACAGTTCATTATAATCCGGTAAGCCTTCGGCCTGAAATGAAACATTACACCATTTTTATTGATGGAATAAGCAAGGCATTTGCGGCTACCGGCGTGCGTGTAGGATGGGCACTGGGGCCTGAACATGTTTTATCAAAAATGAAAGCCATTAACAGCCACATAGGCGCATGGAGCCCGATGGCAGAAGAACATGCGACAGCCAAGTTTTTAGTACAAAATGATGCAATTGACGAATACCTGCATCATTATAAAAATGAACTTTCAGAAAGATTGCAATTGATTTATGAGGGATTTCAAAAATTAAGATCCGAAGGGTTTCCGGTGGATGCGTGTGCGCCACAAGCTGCTATTTATCTTACGATTCAACTGAATCTTGTCAGCAAAACAACAAATAACGGCAATTTGCTTTCAACACAGGCAGAGGTTACTTCTTATATTTTAGATGAAGCAAAACTCGCTGTAGTACCGTTTTACGCATTTGGTGCACCAAAAGAGTCTGACTGGTACCGGCTGAGTGTCGGCACTTGTAAAAAAGAAGAAATTCCTGAAATGCTTGAAAAACTAAGAAGTGCTTTGCTACGGTTGAAATGAGATTGCACCGTTAGTAAGGCAGGAACCAAACTAAACGGTGATAGAAAAAATCCGTGAACCAGGTTTGCTTCCGATTCATTTTTTTATTGGCATTTTGAACAATATCAGGCAGCAGTAAGCTAACAAATAAGCACTTTTTTCATTTTCAAATTGATTTTATTTCACGAAGCCTTTTGATTCCATTATTTCAAATCGTCCTGTTTTTTCTGTGATCCTTATGCGAAAAATGATTCCTTTAATTTTTGAAAAGTCGTCCGTGGGGAAAGGCCATTGAGGAGAAAGTTTTACCGTTTCACTCGCAATTTCAGGAAGCATGCGTGAAACTAATTTTTCTAATCCTTCATTTCTATCGTTTTCATTGGTTAGTTCTTCAAAAGTTCCCCAGGTAACCACTGATTTCCAGTTCGCCGTATTTTCCATCTCATCAATCTGAAAGCAAACCTTAGGATTCTTCCTCATCATTGAAATTTTTAAACCCTCAAAGGTTCTCGCATAAATGAATTGTCCATCATAACCATAGCTGATAGGCACTACATACGTTTTTCCATCTGCATGACAACCCAGTCTTCCAATAAAATTATCAGCAATGACCTTTTCTATCTGCGCATTATTTAGCTTTCCAAACATGGTATTCATTTTTTTTGGATAAAGATAGATTGAGAAGTAGCTGGCAAAATTGATCGGAAACAGAAATAAAAATGATATTCATCATTCTAAAGCATTGCATACTGAATTCTCTATAATCATCTACATTCGTGGCCTTTAAAAAGATATGTAATAGATGGTCAATTTAATTATTAGTATTCTTTGCAGTGTTTCTGTGGGTGTGTTATTTAAATATATCAAAGCAAAGACATCAATAAATATTTTTCTGATTACTATTAATTATTTATTTGCCATTGTTGCAACATATGCCTGTTTTCGTCCTGAAATTCATTTTAGCAATGTTGCCCTTAATCCCTATACCATCTCACTTTCTATATTACTGCCGCTTGTATTTATTTTATTGTCTCTTTCGATCCGGCATTCCGGGATCATAAAAACGGATATTGCGCAGCGCATCTCCCTGGTAATACCTATAGCATGCTCTTATTGGATCTTTAATGAGGTTATTCCCACCTTTAGATGGATTGGAATCATCACCGGCTTTGTCGCGCTTTTCTTCATTTTAAATAAAAGGGAACAGTCTAATGGATCGAACCCGGTTTATTTATTGCTCGTGTTTTTCGGATATGGCATTATAGATGTTTTATTTAAGCAGATTGCCTTACAAAAAGCTATTCCTTATACCGTTGCACTATTTTATATTTTTTGTGGCTGCTTTATTTTTTCTTCACTCATCACCGTTGTTTCTTTTTTAAAAAAGAAATTTGTCATCCAAAAAAATGCGGTTTTTTATGGGCTTTTGCTGGGGCTCTTCAATTTCCTGAACATCTATTTTTATTTAAGGGCGCATCAGTCGTTTGCAAAAAACCCAACCACTGTTTTTGCAACCATGAACTTTGGCGTGATCCTGTTAGGCACGTTGATTGGTGCCTTTTATTTCAAGGAAAAATTGACCATAAAAAATATAGCTGGATTAATATTCGCGGTTATTGCGATAAGTTTGGTAGTTCTTTCGCAGATAGAAAAAATATAAACTGCTACAAAAACCGGTGCTTATAAATGATTCATGTGATTGTAAAATTGAAAAGTAATCTCAAAATAAGAAAACGGTTTATTTGTTCTTCTGCTGAAACATCAAGCCTTAACTCTTGTCGATTTGCAATACCCTATTTTTTTAAAGACTTTAAAGTTTTGAAAATCTTATAACTTTTGAATGATTCTTTTGAAAACCAGAAGCGAAATTTCGAGGGTTAATTTGTAATTTTAATAAATGCCGAACCTCATATCTTTTACAGACAAAGGTCTTTATTGCGAAGCAGGAAATTTTTATATTGATCCGTGGCTGCCGGTGGAGAGAGCAGTTATAACGCATGGTCACAGTGATCATGCGCGATTTGGGAATCAATTTTACCTCTGTCACAAATTCACAAAACCGATCCTCCAATTACGATTAGGAAATAACAATTATCAAACAGTGGAATGGAACGAAACAATTTTTATGAACGGCGTAAAGATGTCTTTTCATCCCGCTGGTCACATCATCGGATCTTCACAAATTCGCCTGGAGTATCAGAATGAAGTTTGGGTAGTAAGCGGCGATTATAAAAGAGAAGATGACGGCATCAGCGAAAAATTTGAGCCGGTAAGATGTAACGCTTTTATCACTGAATCCACTTTTGGTTTACCCATTTTTCAGTGGAAGCCACAGCAGGAAATTTACAATGACATCATCAACTGGATCATTAAAAATAAAGAGAACGCAAAAGCGAGTATCCTGATTGCTTATAGCCTTGGCAAATCGCAGCGTGTATTGCAAGCGCTGAAAGAAACCACACAAACGATTTATGCTCATGGCGCTATTTACAATATGCAACAAACATTTATTGATGCCGGTTGGGATTTGAATCCTGTTGTAAGGATCACTCCTGAAACTCCAAAAGAACTTTTGAAAGAAACTGTTGTGATAGCGCCG
>JAHEZB010000176.1 GCA_023251285.1 Chitinophagaceae bacterium
GCCGCAACGTATGTTGCCGAACATTCAAAGAAAGGTACGCGAGGATTTTGGACTTCGTGGATACAAACCTCCGCATCAATCGGTATGCTTATTTCTCTTGCTGTCATCTTTATTACCAGGAACTCCATGAGTCCTGAGAGTTTTGATTCGTGGGGATGGAGAATTCCTTTTTGGGCTTCTATCTTCATGATTTACATCTCTTATGTTATCCGCAGAAGAATGAGTGAATCGCCGGCATTTGCGAAAGCAAAAAGTGAAGGCAGTACTTCGAAAAATCCTCTAAAAGAAAGCTTCGGTAACCGTTACAATCTCAAGTTCGTATTGCTTGCATTATTCGGTCCGGTTATAGCTCAAGGTGTTGTTTGGTACACCGGCCATTTTTATGCTATGAATTTTATGGAAAATACGATGGTAGTGGATTCAGGACAGGTCATTACCATCATGGTGGTAGCGCTGCTGTTGGGATCTCCTTTTTATACACTGTTTGGCTGGTTAAGCGATAAGATAGGAAGGAAATTGGTGCTGATGGCCGGAATGCTGCTTGCCATTGTTTTCTTCAGGCCTATTTATAGAAGCATGTACCAAACGGTTGACCTGACTAAGAAAACGGAATTGACTTCAAAGGCGATCTCCACTTCTGAATTACATCAAACAGAGTCTGCTCTTGACTCGATATACACAACCGAAAAATTTTATGATGACGGCACTATCTTAAAAGAGGTTACCACGTTACATTTAGGCCACCCACGAGTTTCGAAACCTGAAGAAGATAAAAAGAATGTTTCCATCACGAGGTCTATTACCGTACCATCATCTACCAAATGGAAACTTATTTTTATGGTGTTTATTCAGATTGTGTTTGGTACCCTAACTTATAGTCCTCTTGCGGCGTTTTTGGTAGAATTGTTCCCTGTGAGAATTCGTTATACTTCTTTCTCTGTTCCCTATAATGTTGGCATCGGCATTATGGGGGGACTGCTACCAGCGGTTTCAGTTTTTCTGGTGACTAATGCTAAGAGGATGGGCGACACAGCATTTTACCTACAGGGGCTGTGGTATCCCATTGTGCTTGCTGCTATAAGTTTGCTTATAACGATGGTCTATATCACTAAGAAAATGACGGCTCTGCATACAGATTAAAAAGAAATTGCTCATTTAAAATTCAGATCAAAGTCATAAAATTTCAAAAGTTAGAATAATGAATACAGTAAGAAAGATATTTGGAGTCCTATGGATTTTGTTTGCGATAGCCTGCGCTTATTTCTTAATAACTTTTGGAGTACCGAGATTTACCTCCGGTACCCAGGAAGGAATTGTTTTCGGAATCATCATTTTGTTCATTCTGATGCCACTGACCGTTGCAGGATTGGCTCTGTTTGGCTATTACTCTTTAATCGGAGAATATGATGAAAATAAAATGGCAGACAAACAATCAAAAACGTGAAATAAAAAATAATTAACCTGGTACGGCTAAAGACCGATAAAAACTTCAACATTGAAAAATGCTTCGATAGTTATCAATAAATATAAGCAGCATCGGGCGTCATATCAAAGTAAAGTTTTTTGTTTGCCGGTAAAATGGGGTCACGTTATTATGAATGATATTTATTCCACACGAAATAGATTGCCATTTGGTTTATTAAATATAGCGTCACAAGTTCTGCTCCTGTGAAAGTGCTCAGCTTTGCCAGATCTCATTTTCGCCTTCACATAAATTAAATAAGATAGAATGAATCGACGAAACTTTGTTGAACTGCTAACATTTGGCAGCGGCATAATAGCATCCGCAGCTTTTCCTGGTTTCATAACTTCCGCATCGGCGAAAGCAGAACCAATGACTTTGAGTGGAGATGAAAATGAACTGATCGCGGATGTGGTCATTGCGGGTGCTGGTTTGGGTGGTTATGCCGCTGCGCATGCAGCGTTACGGAATGGGTTAAAAGTGATTCTTACAGAAGAAACGGATTGGATAGGCGGACAGCTTACTCAACAAGGGTTAAGTTGCCCTGATGAGCATCCATGGATTGAAACCCATGGATCTACACAGCTATATCGTGATTTTCGTACCGCGGTAAGAGCGTATTATATGCGATATTACCCCTTAACAGAATCTGCCAGAACACGAAAGAATTTGAATCTGGGAGATGGTTCAGTTTCCAGATTGTGCCATGAACCGCGGGTGGCCCTCGCCATCTTATATAACATGCTTGCTCCCTATCTTAGCTCAGGTAAGCTGACGCTTCTGTTAGAATGTAAGGTTGTGGAGGCACATGTATCTGGTAACAACATAAGCGCATTAAAGGCACGCAGCACTAATGATCATAAGAAAGAGGTACAACTTACAGCGCCTTATTTTATAGACGCTACTGAATTAGGAGACTTGCTTCCTTTGACAGGCACAGAATATGTCACCGGTGCGGAATCCCGGTCGGAAACGAAAGAACTGCACGCCGCGGAGAAAGCAGATCCGAAAAATAACCAGGCATTCACTTATTGTTTCGCAATGGATTATGTTCCCGGAGCGAATCATATTATTGATAAGCCTGCCCAATATGATTTTTGGCGAAATTATACTCCTGATCTTACCCCTGCCTGGTCCGGTAAGTTGCTTGAACTTTCTTATTCAAATCCATCAACATTGCAACGGAAAGCACTGGGTTTTCAGCCTGAAGGAGCTGCTACCGGAAATACGCTTAATCTTTGGAATTATCGTCGCATCATTAACAAGGATAATTTTAAACCCGGAACCTACCAGGGCGACATTACAATTGTAAACTGGCCTCAGAATGATTATTTCCCGGGTAACATAATTGATGTTTCAGAAAAGGAATTTAAGAAGCATATAGAAAACTCAAAGCAATTAAGTTTATCTCTTTTTTACTGGCTGCAAACAGACGTGCCGCGCCCTGATGGCGGTAAAGGATGGCCGGGCCTGCGATTACGCGGAGATATACTTGGCACCCAGGATGGTCTTGCTAAATATCCATACTTTCGGGAGTCACGTCGTATCAAAGCGATTTTTACCATCCTGGAAGAACATATTGGAGTAGCCAACCGGGCACTCATAACCGGTAAAGAATCTGGTAATCGTGCCGCTGATTTTTATGATAGTGTCGGCACCGGATATTATCATATTGACTTGCATCCAACCAGCGGCGGTAACAATTATATAGATTTTGACTCATTCCCGTTCCAGATTCCCCTTGGTGCGCTTTTACCAATTCGCATGGAAAATCTATTGCCAGCCAACAAAAACATCGGAACTACCCATATTACCAATGGTTGTTACCGGGAACATCCGGTAGAGTGGAGTATTGGAGAAGCCGCAGGCTGCCTCGCTGCTTATGCAGTTAAGAATAAAGTAATCCCGCGAGCAATACGGGAAAGATCAGAAATACTGGGAGATTTTCAACGGTTCATTCGTAACCAGGGAATAGAGACGCAGTGGCCTGAAAAGATGTAACCGGCTTTGAAGAATAAGGCAAGCGTCCCGACCGGTAATCGTTCAGGCCGCTGGAAGGCAAGCGTCCCGACCGGGCTAGTACTCGTGAATCTTTTTGATCAGGCCATGCAACACATCAATCGCCGCATCTTTGGACCTCTTTTCAGCGGCATAGCTTTTCTTAATCATGCTGTTGACGCTTAAGGTTTCTGCCTGTTTGGTGCTGATGTATTTCGAGAGATTTTTAAAAACGTCGGTATTGTGCCTGTTGGTAATAATGTTGTTATCTTTTGCCGCCCGGCTGATCAAAGTAACAACTTCAACGGGAACAGATAACTGAAGTTTTTCTTCATTTGCTACCGGCTGGTTGCCCTTATTTTTAGAAACTTGAGTGGCTTTATCCAGGTAAATCATTTCCTGGGAGATCCATTCAATAATTTGTTCTTTTAGTGACGCTGATGATGGCACATAAGCTATGTCGGTTCTTTCTTTCGATTGATTAAACTCTTTTAAAAAAAAGCGAAGCCGGTCTCTTTTATCTTCAATTGTTTCCAGCATTTCAATATTGCCGATCATTTTATTAATAATGAACAATGCTACGTCAGAATGATTATAATTCATCAATACCAGGAGCTCTATCAGCGGCTTATCTTCCCAGCTGCTTCCGGTGTATTTGGCATTACTAAAATTCAAGAGCGCCTTTTCAATCCTCCTGGTATAAAATAAATACCGGCAGGTAATTTGCTTTTGTGATTCACTGTTCAAAAGATCGTGTAAAGGCGAAAGAGCCAGCGCCGTAAGCGCTTCGTTGCCACATTCTTTCAGGATATGACGCCGCAGTTTTTGAACCCGTCCTTTTAGGTTTTCCCGGATTTGCATGAGTGAAATCTCCGGAACTTTTCCGTCAAGATTAAAAAATTTTTCATAGCGGTCATGCATAAAAATAAGTAATTGCTCTAACTCAGCTGTTATTAGCTGAACTACCTCTTCCGGGTATTTAAAATTTTTTTTAGCACGCAACAATTTGTCCAGCCAAAAGGCAATCAGTGATTGGTATTGATGTACGAGCAATTCAAAATTTCTTTCATTTTCTATCGGTAAGGATTTCCTGTTTAGAAAAGTTTTTATGTTCGTCGTTTCCTGTATAAACAGGTTTTCGAACGTATGAAGATCGGGTATGAAAAGTGATCCGGTGTGTGCAGGTGTTTTTGCAAAATGATCAATTAAGTTTTCGAGGCGTTCGTGAGCAAATTCCATCTTTTAAATCATAATTAGAAATCAAAAAGATGCCTGGCATTGGCAGTGGACATGCCATTGCTAAAAAATCTTTTTGAAAGATGAGGAAGTTATTTTTGGTTTCGTCGGTTTTCTTTCTCCGCATTGAGCGTTTAGGATATTGGCTGCGGAAAACCACTTACTCGAAGATTAAAAAACCGATTGTGTGTGGGGTTAGCGATCTCATTTGCCGTGTTATTGTGGAAAAACGAAAAACTAAAATAGTATAAAAACTGATAAACCAAAAGAAATAAAAGCAGGACGATAAAAAGTTTTAAAATGTGGTTCGTGAAGACCCGAACCATGGCGGAGATTGTTCTCTATCAAAAAAAAGAATTTTATTTTTCAAAAGCCCTGTTCATCAATGAATTACATGGGGTGAATTCACCCCCTTCACTGTTCTGGTATTTCTTTATCCTATTCTTTTGTGCCCTCATCAAATCAAATAAAATTTTATGGCACTACAAGTAATTACCCTGGATGACCTTAAAAGTTTCAAAGAAGAAATTCTTGCAGAAGTGCGGGCACTCCTTCAAAAGCATTCGCCTGCACTTTACAAAAAATGGCTCAAATCGGATGAAGTAAGAAAGCTGCTCAAAGTTTCTGCCGGAACGCTGCAAACACTCCGGAAAAACGGAACGCTCAAATTCAGCAAAGTCGGGGGCATCATTTACTATGACCAGGAGCATGTGCACGAGTTGTTCGTAAAAGCAGGTGGTAAGTAGGCCATTGCTAATCACAAGATTTTGAAAAACCACCCGATAGAGCCGCCCGCCGTATCCCGGCTCTATCTTTTTAACATTCAATTATTTATTTAAAATTAAAAATGATGAATTATATCCGCCATCTCAACACTTTTTTGTTCAATTACGTAAAGCGTGACAACCGGTTAACTGCCAATCATGTAAGCCTTTACCTGGCGCTGTTCCAGTATTGGAATTACCACCGCTTTCAAAACCCTTTTTTTATCCGGCGTGAAGAGGTAATCAGCATCACCGGCATCGGTTCTAAAAATACTTATCTCAAGTGCATGAAAGACCTGCACCAGTTTGGCTACATCTTTTACAGCCCTT
>JAHEZB010000177.1 GCA_023251285.1 Chitinophagaceae bacterium
CTTTTGTCAATACCAAGGTCTTTATCCTTTTTTAATTTTAAAATAAGGTATCTTACCTTAAGTGATTCTTTATCGAATACAAGATCATCTACTTTACCTACTATATAGCCTTTAGAATCTTTTACATCCCAGCCGGTAATATCTTCCTGGCCTTTGGCTATTTCAAAATTACTGCCGTTTAATTCGTGCAAACGGTCCGGCATATCATCTGTGTATTTCATAATTTTTGTTCTGTGAAAGTGTCAGCTTTCCTGTTAAATAAAATGTTTATAAAGGTTTTCTTGGTTTTTCATAATCCGGCATTACAAAATTTAAATTCTTCACTTAACCTTCCTTCACCACGATTTCAACTCTTCTGTTTTCCTGCCGGCCTTTTTCTGTTTTATTAGTTGCTGCCGGCCGGGCTTCACCAACCGCATTTACAGAAATACGATTACTGCTGATATCTCCGTTTTTTACAAGCCACGATTCAACGGCAGCGGCTCGTTCTTCTGCCAGTTTTTTATTGTAATCTTTGCTGCCAACGGCATCTGTAAATCCATAAACCCTTACATCGTCATTGCTAAAGCGTTTCTTTATAGAGGTAGAGATTTCCTTCAGATCCTTATCGGCAGAAGGACGAATGGTGCTTTTATTTTCGTCAAAAAGAATGTTTTCGCCGAGGCTGTAAACAGCGTATTTATTATCGTTCCTTACTTCAATATCCTTGTCAGTAATTTCTGAATAGTTTTCTGTGGGAGCGCTGTAATTAATTCCTTCCCAACCTGATGTAGCAGCAACCGTGTTATTTGTATTATTGTTTGTATCGCTGGCTGTTACATGATTAGTATCCCTGGTGTTCGTCATACCAGTTGAATCTGTAGCGGTATTATTCGTCCGGTTATTTCCTGAATTGGATCCGCGAAAAATAAAATATAATATAATCAGTACGATAATGATGATAATGACTATCCAGCCAATTGGGGATTTCTTTTTAGGTTGTACATTTAATTCTGCCATAATATCTGAGTTTTAAGAGTAAAAAATATTTTTAATTTTAGCTTCATTACTTTTTTGGTGTTTCACGTTCTACAATTACCTTTTCTTTTTTTAACGTTACCTGTTCTGTATGAGTAGTGATTGTTTTGTTTTTTTTCAAATGAATTTCTTCAGTCACTTCGTACCTGATCTTTATTTCTGCTACTTCTTTTATTACAGGGATCACTATTTCATCCCCTTCATGCCGGATTGATGGAACCTGATCAAAGATTTGGTTCTTTACTTTAACTTTTTCTACTTCGTAAGATTCATTCATAAGTGGAATCTCAATTTGTTTCTCTTCTTTATCAAGCTCTTTTCTGACATGAATGCGGCCCGTTTCAACCAACTTCTTATCTACCTTCAAAAATTCCTCTATCACAGGTATCACTTTTGTTTCCTGATTTAGCATATCTTCATCCTTCTCAGGTTGTTTATTTTCTTTTGAAGAATCTATTTCTCTTTCCATATTCCTTTTTTTTCCAAACGTTGTGCCAGCAGGTTCCATTTCAAATGCTACATGCTCTTTTTATAAATTGCAATAAATACTTCCACCGTTGTCTTTGAATGTAAACGTATTGAACTGCGGAAAAAAAACTCGTTTAAAATGTCTTTGTTTTCAATAAAAAAATTTGTGTAATAAGGTACACAACATTTGAAATAATGGGAAATGAGAAAATTAGTAAAATTGAAAATCCTATTATTTGTTCTTTTGTTGTATAATAATTTTGTATTAAATTTTATTTGTAATTTGAAAAAAAAACGCCTTCATGAAAAAATTATTTCCCCTGACCACAAAACGCATTTTCTTTTCTGTTTTGATGATTGTAATTTTAGCATCTATGAAAAAATCTAACGCACAAACAAGTCACGCACAACAATCCGACACCGTTGCAATACAAGGACGATGGGATATTACCATTGATGTAAATGGAAAAATGACTCCTTCCTGGCTGGAAGTAAAACATTCAGGATTGAAAATGCTTGTGGGCCGCTTTGTTGGCCCCGGAGGCAGTGCGCGTCCCATTTCAAGAATCAATATGGAAAATGGTAAAATGAGTTTTTCTATTCCTCCACAATGGGAACGTGAACCAAATGATCTAAAAGTAGAAGGAACACTGGAAGGCGATAATTTAAGCGGCACTATGACTTTTAGTAATGGAAATACTTATAAATGGACGGCAAAAAGAGCGCCGTCGCTACGCAGAAAAACAACACCGCAATGGGGAAAACCAATTCACCTTTTTGACGGAAAGGATATGAGCCAATGGCATGCGACCGGGGAAAACCAGTGGAAAGTAGAATCCGGACTATTACGAAGTCCTCATTCCGGTTCCAACATTGTAACCAATGAAAAATTCGAGGATTTCAAATTACACATTGAGCTGCGCTATCCCGCAGAAAGCAACAGCGGCGTTTATCTTCGTGGCCGATATGAGGTGCAGGTTATCGACAGCAAAGGAGAGGAGCCATCTGATGTATTCTTTGGTGCTATCTATGGATTTTTACCGCCGAGCGAAATGGTGGCAAAGGCGCCGGGAGAATGGCAATCGTTCGATATTACTCTAATAGGCAGAATGGTTACTATCGTTGCTAATGGAAAGATGATCATTTGTAACCAGGAAATTCCAGGCATCACCGGTGGCGCTATTGACAGCGATGAAGGCGCACCAGGACCGATTTTATTACAAGGCGATCATGGACCGATTGATTATCGGAATATTATTATTACGCCAGCAAAATAACGTGGTGATTAGTGATTAATGATTATTTCTTGAAGACGGTTATTGAATATTCAATATTTAATGTGTCAATATTCAATGTTCACCTGGAAACCGTTGGCATTACCGGTAAACTTTCATTTCCCGTTTCACTCTCGCTTTGAACAGCAAAGAAATAATTGTCCTTTGAATAGGGGAGCGTCATCTTATTTTCTTTGGTAAAGATCTTTTTTTGCCAAACCGGGCTTACTGTTTCGCGTATCAGCACATAATATCCATTTACTTTCCCACTTTTTGGTTTTTCCCATGAAAGTGAAGTAGTGTTAGATAAATTCTTTATTTCAATTTTTACGTCTTCCGGTGCCGATGGCGCTTTCGCCAAATTTGCCAAATTGCATAAATTTAATGCAGTATTTTTTCTTAAATATTCATAATCGATCCACTTGGGCACATCACCATAATCAATTCCATTTTCTTTGCGCACATCCTGGTGCTGGCGGGTAAAGTTTTCGTTCATTTCTGTAATTCTCACAGCAGTAAAACCATTTTGCAGGTAAGGAAGATGATCGCCGCCTCTTAAAAAACGATCGGTTCTGTAAACCATCTGCACCTGCAGATTATCAACATAACGTTCGCCGATCTCTTTGATGTAGCGCGCCAGTTGGCGTGACTTACTATCGTTTTCCAAACCAAGCGCCATGATTCTTTTGATGTTTTTTTCAGTCTCATACATTGGAATTCCTTCGCTAAACACCCGCACTTTGGTATTGTTTATAATGTCGGTTTCATTGCTGTTATTGCTGCCGATTATATCATTATTAAAAACCCCCTCAATGTTCCAGTTTTCTTTTTTTGCCTTATTGGCCATAAAAGTAGAACCAAGCAAACCTTGTTCTTCACCACTAACTGCTACAAAAATGATGGTTGCAGGAAATGAATGTCTGGACATAATCCGTGCACATTCTATCACCGCGGCAGTTCCACTTCCATCATCATCAGCGCCAGGCGCGTCGCCGGTTATGTCCATGACATCGCTGCGCCGGGTATCTAAATGACCACTGATGATAAAGATCCTCGTATCATTTGGATCTGTTCCTTTTAAAGTAGCTACAACATTTCCTAAAATAAACGGCTTATCCACGCGCTTTCCATTTGGCTGAATGGTGGTAGTGTCTATCATTGCTGAAAGCCTGCCGTTTGAACCCTTTGCAAATTCATTGAACTTTTTCAACACCCAGTTTCTCGCAGCGCCGATTCCTCTTTTAGAATCTGTTTGTGTGCTGAGCGTATTTCTCGTTCCAAAAGCAACAAGCGTATTTATGTAGGATTGCAAAGAATCACGTGAAACATCAGAAACCATTTTTGCAATTTCCGGATCGCGGTCAATAATGGTTTGCGCTTTCGTATTTGTTACCCAAAATATAAGTAAAATGCATAAAAATGATTTCATAAAAAGAATGATTTTAAACTTCCAAAAAAATTACAAATGAAATAAGATAAACGGAAAGACATGAAGGTAATTATAAAAAGATGATATTTCTTCGTTCGCTGTTGCTCATTAAAAATTAACTCAGGTTACTATCGAAAATGAATTTTCGTGGTAATTATTTATCAAATTCTTCTGACAATTCAGCGCGTTTTCCGTGCAAAAAATGGTGAAAAATATCTCCTTATAAATATTGTTTTTTAAGGAAAAACGCTGTTTAGAAAGTATATTTGCAAATAGTAAAAAATTATGGAAACAATAGGAGAAGAATTGCCTGAAAATGGCCAGCCACGCGGAAGAATCATTCCCGTAAATATTGAAGAACAAATGAAATCCGCTTACATTGATTATTCAATGAGCGTGATTGTAGGGAGGGCGCTGCCAGATGCCCGGGACGGATTGAAACCGGTACATCGCCGCATTTTATACGGCATGTATGAGATGGGAAACACATATAATAAACCTTATAAAAAGTCAGCGCGAATTGTCGGTGATGTGATGGGTAAGTATCATCCGCATGGAGATTCATCCATTTATGGAACTTTAGTGAGGATGGCGCAGGATTGGAGCATGCGTTATACGTTGGTTGACGGACAGGGAAACTTTGGAAGCCAGGATGGCGATTTCCCGGCAGCCATGCGTTATACGGAAGTAAGATTGGAGCGTATTGCAGAAACAATGTTGGACGATATTGAGAAAGATACGATTGACTGGCAATTGAATTACGACGATAGCACAAACGAGCCCACAGTATTACCAACCCGTATTCCACAATTGCTTTTAAACGGCGCCAGCGGAATTGCGGTAGGTATGGCTACAAACATGCCTCCGCACAATCTGTCGGAAGTGGTTGACGGTTGCATTGCTTTTATAGATAATCGTGAAATTTCCATTGATGAAATAATTAAAATAGTGAAAGCGCCCGATTTCCCTACCGGCGGAATCATTTATGGCTATGAAGGGGTGAAGCAAGCGATGCATTCGGGTCGTGGAAGACTCGTTTTACGCGGAAAAGTAACAGTGGAAACTTTAAAGACAGGCAAGGAAAAAATCATTATTACAGAAGTTCCTTACCAGGTAAACCGGGATGCGCTTACCGAAAAGATCGGGCATCTCATTAATGAAAAAGTGATCGAAGGAGTTTCGGATGTTAATAATGAAAGCAATAATAAAGAAGGTACCAGGATTGTAGTTGATTTGAAAAAAGATGCCATTTCACAGGTGGTAATCAATCATTTGTACAAGCATACCGAACTACAAACTTCTTTTGGGATCAATAATGTGGCTTTGGTAAAAGGAAGGCCGCATGTTTTGAACATAAAAGATCTGATCCGTGAATTTGTTGATTTCAGGCACGAAGTAGTGATCAGAAGAACAAAATTTGAATTAAAAAAAGCAGAAGAAAGAGCACATATTTTAGAAGGATTTCTGATTGCATTAGATCATTTGGATGAGGTAATTAAACTGATTCGTGCTTCATCTACTCCTGATATTGCAAAAGACGGTTTGATAGCAGATTTCGGCATGAGCGAAATCCAGGCAAAAGCAGTACTTGAATTG
>JAHEZB010000178.1:0-3739 GCA_023251285.1 Chitinophagaceae bacterium
AATTTATTTTCGGCTTGCAGCTTTTTAAAAAGTGGCCCGCCGGTGATCTGCAAATGATCGTCTGAAATTTTAAGGGCCGGACAAACTAAAATTTGCCTAACCAAAACGCCTGTTACTTTGAAAATGTAAAACATTAGTTGAATTTTAAATTTTTAATAATCCGGGTGTGAATGGTATTGAGAACAATGGCGGTGTTACATTCTTTTTCCATTGCTGAATAAGCGGCCATTAGATCCTTTACAAAAAAAGCGTCGGTTTTAAATCTATCAAAAGCAATTACCTGTAAAATGATAACCGGAGTAAATGGTACCGCTGGTTCTTCCACCAAGCTCTTAGGATCGAATGTGAAAATTTGCTTTTGGTGAAGTTCGTTCCGGGTAATTTGCTTTGAAGCATACGCCTGAACAATTTTTATTTCACTAACTTCTTTCTTATCTACGTCAAAATGTTCAAACAAAACTTGCTCGGTTAATTCCTCGGCCATATCGGAGGCCCGCAATACAGTACGCCTTTTGTGTTTTTCAGAAATTTGAATGTAGGCTACAAAAAAAGTGTTATCGCCGTATTTATTGATTAGGGGAAGTTGCTTCATAAACTGTTTTTCATTATTATTATTTGGAGTGCGTGATCTCTTTGTGTGATGGCCCAATTAATTAATTCTATTCTTGTAAAAGTTTCTATTGTGGTTAAGTCGTTTTTATCTATAAAAAATAATTCATGTTCTGTTCCAAGTTCTGAGTGCATAAATATTAAGCTCAATTTTCTTTCTCCTGTTTTCATAAATCCAAGGGTGGAGAGGAAGCTTATTATTTCTGCTTTCTGCATATATTAATTTTAAAACTTTGCAACAATGCTTTCCGTAATATTTAGGTTAGAAAAAATTTGCGTAACCTGTAAATCCATGCTCTTTGAATAATTCAATTGGCAAGCATCTTTACACACTTCCTGATTAAACCGGATTAAAATACCAAACTGCATTTCAATTGGAATGTCATGGAATTTAATTTCCTTCCGTTCAAAATCTGTCTTAGCGCAATTCAGAAACAGAACTTCCCAACTAACTTCTTTTTTATATTCATTAAGCCATTCGATAAAACGGTTTACCGCATCCGGGTATGTTTTGTGCAGGCTGTCCCAAAAACTTATTTTGTTAAGATTTTCCATCATTCTCCTTTCTTGATTTTAATTTTTCCTCTTCTCTTAAAAGCGTACCAACTATTACAATTGTGTCCTGTACGCTAATTGAAGTTGCGGGGCCGGTATCGTTACATTCCAAATTCTCCGAATTAATTATGTAACCGCCGTTGGAAGAAAATTCGATTATTATTTTTTTCGTCATTTGCTTAGTAATAAATTCTTGCCGTTTGTTTAATAGAATCCCCTTTGGCGTAATTCAACCATGTGTCCTGGGTTATTTCTTCATGCGTGTTATCTGAAAAAATAATGAAGTATTTGTTAACCGTTGATATTTCCGCTGCCTGATCTTATTATTCAACCAGTCATATTTGTAATGGTAGTCAGTGTTGGTTTCCTGAGTTTGTTTAAGGTCTTTTACATGTTTGTAAAAAACTGTGTCACGAAATTTTTGAACCGCCACCGGTGGCGGTGGAGTTTCAATAATTTGATGTTCTGTTTGGTTTGGTTCCTGAGCGCAACCCGCAAATAGTAACAGGATCATTGTTTTAAAAAGAGCAATAACAAAAGGGAACCGGCCATTAAATTCGTTTGATACCTCTTTGCAAATTGTGTTCGCGCTTTGACCCTTAATGTAAAGGGTTTTATTTTTGCCATCGTAAGCGGTTGAACCACCCAGGGCGTTAATAAATTGCACAACTTCTTTTTTAGTTGCGGTTTCTTGTGTTACATATTTTTTACTGGCCATGCTTTTGTTTTTAGTTTTTGGTTAATAAAATCACCTAACACGTACAACCGCATCGGGCATTTTATGCACAGGCGGCTGTAACGTGTTTCGGCGCTTTTCGTATTTTTATCCTAAGCGGAAATTTGCAGTTCAGGTATGAACTCTCTTTGATCGTCGCCAATGTGAATTGGACAGGCGAAAACTTTAAACGCTTCGTTTAATCCGTAACCTTCAAGATTTGTTTCGATGTGTTTGAGCCGGTCAAAAATGGCATCAAACTCAAAACGGTCAACGGCGTTAGATTTTGATTTTTGAAGCTTGTCAAGTTTCAGGATCACATCTTTGCAGCAACGAACAATAACCATTTGCTTTTGAAAGGCAAAGTAATTACCGTTAGTGTACTCGCAACGATTAATGATGAGGTCAAATTGATCCTCAACACTTCTGATCGTTTCTTTGCAAAAGGTTTCATCAACAACGTGCCGGTGGCTCATTGTTGCCTTATTGTGCTTGAAATAAGCCCAATTACGATGGTAAAGGGTGTTTACCTGACCGTAAATGAACCAAAGATCGTATAGCATCTTTGTAAGGAATTTTGAACTTAAAGCGAGGAAGCGCAGTGTTTGAACCTCTTGCTTGAAATAGTGACAAGTTCCATTCCCTAAATACACTACATACTGATCGTTCTGTTTGTGGTACTTAGAAATCTTAACATGTTTCATAGACTAAGCGTTTACGGGGATCGTCGGAATAGGTTTTAACAATCTTTAAATTAAATCTTACATCGGTAAGAATTACCCCGTTATTTAAACTGCTTTTAGCTTACTATCAGTCGATTATAAAATATATAATTAACAGATTGTGAACAAAAAGCACAACCCAAAAAAAGGGTTGCGGGGGATATTTAAAAATTGTACAAACGACCTACTGACGAGGCCCGGAGAGTTTATACAATTAAAAAAAAGAACGTCGGCATCCTAATTCCATTAAAAGTGTAGCTACACTTTTAATGAGTTAACTACAAAAAAAAGGCACAAAATGAACTGAGTCATTTTGCGCCATGCAATCCCCTTTAAAGGATTTTTTGCTGGAACTATTGAGGTCTTCCCTCCTCAAATGCGAATTTTTTCGCGTATGGTTACAAGTATTTTCTATGTTAGGGAAGAATAACATGCTTCAAATGTATTATTTATTGATTGAAAAACAAATTTAATTTATCAAAAAGGTGAAAAAAGGTAGAAATATCTCATTTTTATTGCTTTTTTTAACATTTCAACTGTCAGGAGGCAATTATAGCCGAAAAAATTGGACCTAATTCAGTTTGTTTGTAACTCACAGTTTATTAACTTTGGTTAATAAATGGCAAATTCTTCCCTAATATCAGCCTACACAGCCTATCTTTTGGCTGTAAAGTATGTGAAACTATCAACAAGGCGAATTTACCTCTATGAAATTGTTATATTCTTGGATTTTTTTGGCGCAAAGGACCATAATTTCGACTTTAGCCAGGTAGATCACATAAAATTCCTGGAGTATCGCTACAAAAACCAAAATTACAAGCGAACATACACCAATAAAATCATGCAGTATCTTCTTTCATTCTACAATTACCTACAGGCAGATGGCCATATTCCAAAAATACCCGGATGGCTTTATGAAAAGGCGAGGGGAGAACAGCGAATCCCAAACACATTAAGCTTGTATGAATTTTATCTGATCGAACAGCAGTTTGACAATACAAAAACCGATGCCAGGGACGGCGCCATTGTCGAAACTTTACTTAGCACCGGCCTTAGAGTTTCTGAAGCCTTAAATTTAAAATTGGCGGATTTCAAAAATGAAATAATAAAAGTTGAAACAAAAGGAGGCCGGGAGCGC
>JAHEZB010000178.1:3749-5783 GCA_023251285.1 Chitinophagaceae bacterium
TTAATGGAATTGCAAGGGAAAAGATTAACCGGTATTTAAAAACGCGGAAGCTTTACAGTGAGTATTTATTTTGTAATAAAAAAGGTGGCCGGTTAAGCACAAGTTATTTAGACAGAATGATTTTAAAAGTTTGCGCGCTGGCCGGAATAAAAAAAAGAATTTCGGCACACACATTCCGGCACAGTTACGCAACCTTATTATATGAAGGTGGGGCCAACCTGATCGAGATAAGGGATCTGTTGGGCCATGAAACCGTAAAAAACACTGAGATTTATACAAAGACGGCCCCGGAGCATTTAAGAAAAGAATTGGCGCGCTGCCATCCAGCCTGGTAAATAAAAAAACCGGCTCCCCCGAACCGGTTTTTTATTGTCGCTTAAAAATAAAGCGCCTATGGTTTTACTTTTTGAGTAGTATAAAATTACAAAATTAATTGACACATTTCAAAAGGTTTGAAATTTCGTCTTGCTTTTTATCTTTGATCTCAGTGTCCTTATTGAATTTATTCCCATTCATATCCACTTCCATTCTAACCATCTTTACTTTTTTATTCTGAATTTTTGCAAGTGCATCTTTGGTAACCTCAAATTGAGCATCAATGCCATACTGGAAATTGCCAAAATTTTTATCGGCAAATAACGTGCCCTTAAAATCAGCAACACTTTCAATCTCAACATTGCTTCCATCTTCCAATATTAAAAATACTTTGTAGCCCTTTTTTACCAAAATAGTCTGTTCGGTTTTTGATTGAATAGTTAGCCCGCAAAGTAAAAGTATGTCCTGATCGTTTTTAATTCCCTTAATTGCCAACATATTGGCATTAAGGACTAATTTTCCTGTCAGGATTTCTCCTTTGGTAATCTTAAGTTGTTTTTTTGTTACAGGATCAATTTCGTTTTTTTCATAGTTACAATTTTGCGCGAAGGCATTTGTAATTGTTAGGCACACAATAGCGGCCAGGATGATTGTTTTTTTCATGCTTGTTGTTTTTGGTTTAAGTTAATTAATATTGTCTATTTCGCGGTCAATGAATTCCATCACTTTTTCTTGTGCAGATTCCATCCCGCCAAGCTTGTCAATTTTATAAGATTCAACGTAAAGAGTGAATTGTAATTTTTTTTCTTTTGCCGGGAGCTTTTTGCGGCCACCCGTTTTTTTTGCTGGTTGGTTCGATGCTTGTTTTGCCATATATGTTTTTTTAAAGGGGTTTAATAATCTACTAATTTATCAATTATTTTCTCACGGGTACCGCGGGGACACCAGTCCCAAAATTTAGCCCAATTTGTCCAGGTACCATAACGGTCACCGGGATAATTTTTAAAAACTTCCTTAGTTTCCTCATCAAACTCATGGCCGTCGATACCATTATTATTTGCATACAGCACCCATTTATGAAGCCAAACCATACTATGCGGCATGATCTCCCATTTAGTTTTGTCCTTAAACATAACGGCGATACGCCGTACATCTTCCTGATCGAACTCGCCCAGGGTTAGGCCGCGTTTTACACCAATGGCTTCCCATTCCGGTATATCGGGAAAATTCAAATCAATGGAGTAGCCTTGAAATAAAAAATTTAAGAGGCGCTTTTGGCAATCGTTATCTATGTTTAAATAAAAGCTCCCGAACTCTTTGCCATCGTATTTGCCTGCAAGATGTTTCCACAGATCGGCGCGGAAGATCTGTTTAAAATAAGCGTCCCGACGCTTTTTAAGTTCAGTTTCAATAACAAACATTTTAATAAAACCATTGGCTCGATTTATAATTGCATAGCCTTCGCCAGCGTTAATGTTGAGAGTTGTTTCCATGTTTTTTGTATTAGTTAATGTTTTTTCTCGTTACATTCATAAACTTTGCTGGTATATTTCACGCCAGCGCCATCGTGCCCCTCCGGGTAATCAAAGGTTATCAGCTTACCGGTTTCATCATGCCGCTGGCCCTTGGTTTGTTCAATAAGGCCGTTTTTGAGCCAGTAATAAATTTGCTGCTTATCGGCAGTAACAGGATAGCAATAGCCATCAATGTAAAGGTTCA
>JAHEZB010000179.1 GCA_023251285.1 Chitinophagaceae bacterium
TTATTCTCAGAATGTTTGCAGTGATTAAAAGAGGAACAAAATATGTGGATAAGTATCCCATTGCGGCCTGATTTTAGAAAATAAAAAATAAATTTGGTAGTTTCTGAATCCTAGAATACCGATAAATATTTCCGTTTCCTATTTTTCGTTTCAGCAATCGGGGAAAAACCATGATCTGTTGTAAAGAAGCAACCATGTTTTATGATCCTACGTTTGAAAGATTATAAAGGCCTATAAAAAACAATTGACAAAGTGAATAATTGGTATTACCTTTGCGGCCTTAAAAAATCATGCCGTAACATGATAAACGGCCAGTAACATGGCATAATATCTCTGTAACACAGTAAATGGCATGTCAATTAACTTTTAAAACAATAATTGTACATGAAATTAAGTCAATTTAAATTTGACCTCCCTCTCAATCTTATAGCACAAAATCCGACCAAAAGAAGAGAAGACAGCAGAATGATGGTGATCGAAAGAGCCACCGGAAAGATCGAAAACAAACATTTTAAAGACATCCTTGATTACTTTGATGATAAAGATGTTTTTGTAGTAAACAACACAAAAGTTTTTCCTGCAAGAATGTATGGAAAGAAAGAAAAAACCGGCGCTAAAATCGAGGTTTTTCTTTTGCGCGAATTGCACAGGCAAAACCGTCTTTGGGACGTGATTGTAGATCCTGCAAGAAAAATAAGAGTAGGCAATAAATTATATTTTGGAGAAAATGATGAACTGGTAGCCGAAGTAATTGATAACACCACCAGCCGTGGAAGAACCATTCGTTTTCTTTGGGATGGAACAGAAGAAGAATTCAGAAAAATGCTGTATTTCATGGGCGAAACTCCTTTGCCAAAATACATTAAGCGTAAGCCGGACGAAGAAGACCGTGAAAGATACCAAACCGTTTATGCAAAACATGAAGGCGCTGTAGCTGCTCCCACAGCGGGTCTGCACTTCAGCCCTGAATTAATCAAACGTTTGGAAATCAAAGGTGTGAAATTTGCAGAAGTTACTTTACACACCGGCCTTGGTACTTTCAGACCAATAGAAGTAGAAGATCTTAGCAAGCATAAAATGGACGCTGAGTATTATCGTATAGACGAAGAAGCATGCAAAATTGTAAACAAAGCGAAAGAAACCGGTCACAGGATTTGTTCTGTAGGAACGACAACCATGCGCGCCATGGAAACTTCTTTTACCGCGCAAAAATTATTAAAACCATCTGAGGGCTGGACCAATCATTTTATTCATCCACCTTATAATTTTAACATCGCCGATTCATTAATTACTAATTTTCATTTGCCAAAAACCAGTTTGTTGATCATGGCTTGCGCATTTGCCGGCTATGATTTGATGATGGATGCCTATAAAAAAGCCATCAAAGACAAATACCGTTTTTTCAGTTATGGCGATGCGATGTTAATTATTTAAAATACTTTTATTCTGATAAAATTTTTTCCGGCTGGTGATCTTCATCAGCCGGTTTTGTTTTCCTAAGACGCACCTTGTTGCAGCAAACAAAGGAATAACGCAATTTCTTATTCCAAAAAGATGTGGAATTTTAGCTTGAAGCGTCGTTTTTTATTAATCCTGCAACATGGTTTTATTCCTCTATTGACTTACCTTTGCAGCCCATAATTAGAAAAAAATATGAGTGGCGCATTAAAAGAAGTTAGAAACCGGATAAAAAGCGTTCAAAGTACCCAACAAATCACCAAAGCCATGAAAATGGTGAGCGCGGCAAAGTTAAGAAGGGCGCAGGATGCCATCATCCAAATGAGGCCTTATGCACAAAAGCTGCAGGAAATGCTTGGAAATATCGTTGGCAACGCTGAAGGTGATATTAATCTTGCTCTCGCAAAAGAAAGACCAGTCGAAAAAGTTCTTT
This sequence comes from Chitinophagaceae bacterium, assembly GCA_023251285.1. GTDB lineage: Bacteria > Bacteroidota > Bacteroidia > Chitinophagales > Chitinophagaceae > Ginsengibacter. The sequence continues at coordinate 1,892 of JAHEZB010000179.1, forward strand.
TAATCGTTATTACCAGCGACCGTGGCTTGTGCGGTGGCTACAATAGTAATCTCATCAAGTTAGCAAAACTGGATATTCACGAAAAATATGCTGTGCAATTTGCAAAAGGAAATGTACAAATCCTTCCTCTTGGAAAAAGAGGTTATGAGCATTTTACAAAAAATCATTACAACGTAATTGATCGTTTCTGGAATATTTTTTCTGATTTGTCTTTTGAGCATGTAGCCGAAGCAGCAAAATACGCTATGGATGCTTTTTCAAAAGGAGAAATTGATGCAGTGGATGTTGTTTACAGCGAATTTAAAAATGCAGCCACACAAAAATTTATTGCTGAACCATTTTTACCTGTAAAAAAATCTGCGCCGCATAAAGGGGGTACAAAAGCCGATTTTATTTTTGAACCTGGTAAAGAAGTTTTGTTACAGGAATTAATGCCAAAAATCCTGAACACACAATTATATAAAGCAATTCTTGATTCACATGCAAGTGAGCACGGTGCACGAATGACGGCAATGGATAAGGCGACGGACAACGCAAATGAACTTTTGAAAGTGCTGAAAATAAGTTATAACCGTGCAAGACAAGCAGCAATTACTACAGAGCTTACAGAAATCGTAAGTGGCGCAGCTGCTTTGCAAGGATAATTAATTGGCTGACTGGCTCATGAATTAAAAATGGAATTAAGCGTCATCATCCCACATATTGAAGCATTAATATTTGCCAGCGACAAGCCGTTGGCAATAAATGATCTTTTTGAATTGCTCAACAATGCGATGGGTTTTATTGAAGATCGCGCCACTCCTGAGCAGATAGAAGCAGCCGTAAATGCAATTAAAGAAAAATACGATTCTGAATTTTATGCATTTGGCTTGCTGGAAAGCGGTGGCGGCTGGCAGTTTCTTACCAAACAGGAATATCATAAAACTATCGCTCAATTAAATGGCGATAAATTTCTAAAAAAATTATCTGCAGCATCTATTGAAACCCTTTCTATTATTGCTTATAAACAACCGGTCACCAAATCTGAGATTGAATTGATACGCGGTGTGAATTGCGATTATGCCGTTCAGAAACTTTTGGAAAAAGAACTGATTGTGATTTCGGGAAGAAAGGAAGATGCAGTAGGAAAGCCGTTGGTTTATGCTACTTCTAAAAATTTCATGGATTATTTTGGTATCAATTCTGCTGAAGACCTTCCTAAAATAAAAGAGATTTTGAAACAGGAGATAACGGAAGCAACAAAAATTGAAAGAGAAGAAAATATAGAAAATAAAGAAGAAGTTGTGGTAAAAGAAATTTCATCAGTAACTGATGAAAGCAACGGAATCAAAGAAGACGATTCGACGGAAATTTCTCAATGATTTTTTCAAAAAAGATTTGCGATTTCATCACATCAGTTTTCTTTTTTCTACTTTTATAAACTTTTCTATTGTTCGATCAAATGCTTTTAAATTTTTTATCCTTTTATAATGTCAGAGGTTTTATCTCATAATCAACTGGCTGCAATTGCTGATGAATTTGGAACTCCTGTTTATGTTTATCATGCCGAAAAAATTGCTGCGCAATATCAAAAATTAAAAGATGCTTTTGCAGGGCAGGATGTGGTTTTCTTTTATGCCTCTAAAGCATTAACGAACATCAACGTGTTGCGATATATAAAATCACTTGGCGCTAATATAGATTGTAGCTCAGTAAATGAAGTAAAACTCGCACTGCACGCCGGTTTTCCAGCTCAAAAAATTTTGTACACTTCCAATGGAATTGCTTTTGACGAAATTGAAGAAGCAAAAAACCTCGGCGTGCACATCAACATTGATAGTCTTTCCAACCTGGAGAAATTTGGAAAAAAGTTTGGACATTCTTATCCTGTAGGAATTCGTTTGCGTCCGAATATTTTAGCCGGAGGAAATCTAAAAATCTCTACCGGGCATGACAAAAGTAAATTTGGAATTCCGGTTGATCAATTCGAAAAAATAATTGACTGCGTTGAAAAAAACAACCTCTTTATCCAGGGTTTGCATATTCATACCGGAAGTGAAATCAAGGACGCAGATGTTTTTGTAAAAGGAATCGAAAAGCTTTTTGATATCATCCCTCATTTTAAAGAACTGGAATTTATAGACCTCGGCGGAGGTTTTAAAGTCCCTTACAAAGAAGGCGATTCAGAAACAGACATCAATCTGTTAGCGCAAAAAGTAAAAGAATCATTTGCAAATCATCCCAATCCAAGACATTTGCAAATCTGGTTTGAACCGGGAAAATTTTTAGTAAGCGAAGCAGGATATTTTGTTACCCAGGTAAATGTTTTGAAGAAAACTTCGTCAACAGTTTTTGCCGGCGTAAACAGTGGTTTCAATCATCTGATCCGGCCTATGTTTTATAATTCTTATCATAGAATTGAAAATATAAGCAATGAAACAGGCGCGAAAAACATTTATACCGTTGTTGGCAATATTTGCGAAACAGATACATTTGCTGAAGACAGGGAAATCAATGAAATTAAAGAAGGTGATTACCTCGTTTTTTATAATGCCGGAGCCTATGGATTTGAAATGTCTTCTAACTTTAATTCACGACTAAAACCTGCGGAAGTATTGGTAAAAAATGGAACGCCGGTATTGATAAGAAGAAGAGATGTTTTTGAGGATTTGTTGAGAAACCAGATGGAAGCGCAGCAAAATTAGCAGCGCTTGAAGTCTTTAGTATTACTTAGGAAAATAAAAATCTGCGATATTTCTTTGTTTGTTGAAATGGCAGAAAGATTAATAAAATAATTATGGAAAAGATAATCATTGTTGGTGGCGGCGTGAACGGGCTTTGTGCTGCTTATTATTTGCAAAAAAGTAATTGTGAAGTAACCGTTATTGATAGCGGCGACATATCGAATAATTGCTCCTTTGGTAACATGGGCTTTTTATCGCCGAGCCATTTCGTGCCGTTGGCTTCTCCGGGCATTGTCTCTGAAGGATTAAAATATATGCTGAGCAGCACCAGTCCTTTTTACATAAAACCAAGGCTGAATCTGCCTTTCATTCAATGGGCGTTAAAATTTTATCAAAACAGTAATCAAAAAACAGTGGAAAAAAATTCACCGCATCTGAGTGAATTATTAAACCTGAGTCGCCGGCTGATGAACGAAATAAGAGACGATATTGGCGATGTATTTGACATGGAAGAAATTGGTTGTATGATGATGTGCCATTCTCAAAAAGCTTTTGAAGATGAATTGAAACTATTGGAAGGAGCTAAAAAGTTCAAACTTGAAGTAGAAGTTTTAAATCGGGAAGAATTGCAAAAACGGGAGCCGGATGTTGAATTGGATATTTACGGCGCCTTGCTGTTCAAAGATGACGCGCATATTCAGCCAGGCAAGTTTATTGTTGCCATGAAAAATTATTTAGAAAAAAATGGTGTCAATTTTCAATTGAATACAACGGTTACCGGGTTTAAAAAGAATCACAAAAAAATAGAATCAGTAATTACTGATAAAGGCACTTTTACCGCAGATGAAATTGTACTGGCGGCTGGAAGCTGGCTGCCAAAAGTGGCGAAGCTGGCTGGAGTTAAATTATTACTTGAAGGCGGAAAAGGATATAGTTATACTTATGAATATGTTGAAAAAAATATTCGGTATCCTGCAATTTTAGTTGACGGCCGATGCGCTGTAACGCCGTGGCATCACATGCTTCGTATAGGTGGCACCATGGAATTCAGCGGTATCAATGAGAATGTTTTAATAAAAAGAATGGAAGGAATATTTAATTCCGTAAAAAAATTCTATCCGGGTTTAAAAATTGAATTTCCACCAAAAGACCAAATCTGGACGGGGCTTCGTCCCGTATCTCCCGATGGATTGCCGTATCTGGGAA
>JAHEZB010000180.1 GCA_023251285.1 Chitinophagaceae bacterium
ACATCAATGGATTTGCTCATAGTAACAATTGCACTTTGCGGATGCAATTTTACTTCAGCATCTTCCACATCGGGGACGTGCAGCAATGCCCGTTTTACGTTTGCTACACAGCCGCTGCAACTCATTCCGGTTAATTCATAATTTTTTTTCATTTTGATTTGATTTAAAGTTTTTTTGTTTTTTATTTATTTTGAATTCGTACTATTTCCACCGAACACTTTGCATGTAAGGCTACTGCCTGTGAAACCGAGCCGAGCATAAATCGTTTTACAGCCCCATAACCATGCGAGCCAACGATAATTAAATCTGCACCAAGCATTTCGGCTTCTTCAAGAACTACACTTTTAGGGGATCCATTTATTATTGCCGTTGTAATGGTCAGCTCAGGGTTTTGTGTGCTCAAAACTTTCGCTGCGTTTCTTACTGTTTTCTCAGCAATTTTTTCTGCCTTACGTCCTGATTCAACATAAAATTCATTCAATACTCCCATGGGTGCATTATAGGTTGTTATCAGCACATTGTTTATAATTGAGATAATATGCACACTGGTTTGGGGCGGATAAGGCCGGACAGCAATTTCTTTAAGCGCAGCCTTGCTGTAGGCAGAGCCATCTGTTGCAAATAGTATTTTCATTTTTATTTCATTTTTATATATATGGATCATGCTTTTTTAATTGTTTTCTATTCTACTTATAATTTTTCTTCAATACTTTCACAATCCATCATCTTGGTATAAATTACTTGATAATTTTTATGCTCCATTTCATGTTTTTATAATGATTTATCTAAGTGTTCCGATAGCTCCTGAAGCAGATTCTGGTTTGTACTAATATTTTTTCCCGGGTCATTTAAAAAAGTTTTGTCTTATCCCCAAACTTTCATTCGTTTTATGTATTGATTTTTCCGCGCTTTTTTCAAGGCTGGTTAATGCCCTTATAGCATCAATGGTTTCGGGGATTACGATTGCCTGGTTGTCCACCACGTATGCATAAAACAATTCATCGCCCACCACTTTCAGCATATCTTTCCACAAAGCCACTTCATACATATCGCCATACGGCCGGTTTAATGCCAGCATCAATTCTTTGATAACATTATTGGCAGATAACCCCTCACTGTATTCTATCATGGCTATGCGTGTGGAAGTACTTAATGCTTCCAGAACTTCTTCGTTCGTTGCCTGCCGGGTCAATTGAACATTCCAGTAATGAAGATGGCTCAGTGTTTCCGGCACTTTAACCGCTGCAGTAATCACATCCAAGGATGGATCTACACTTTGGGCATCCGGGCCCTGGTGACTGGGTATATCTTTTTCGGGAACCAGCGTATTCATAATACCACCCAGATGGCTTTCCCAGGGATCGGTAGCCCTGCGCAATAAAGTGCCTCTTGCTTTTTTAAGCAGGCCTGCATTCTTTAAGGCGGTGAGTGTACGAAGAATAGAAGTAGTATTGCAGGAAACAACACGGGTACTGTTACGGCCCAAAGCAGTCTCATAATTATTTTCTGCACTGAATGAATGGCCGGTCGTTGCATGTTTTTCGCCGCCCTGTACGATAAATTTTTTGCCTACGTTTTCATATTGCACAATGTTTTGTGCTGCAATTTTTTTGGGTGTGCATTCTAATACGATGTCCGCTTCATCTAAGAGTTGTGCCAATGTACCCTGAACAGAGATGCCGGATTCCTTCATGTTGTTTTGAGCTGTTTCATCAAAAGCAAAGACAGGATAACTTTTTTCTCCCGCCATCCTGATGCGCCAGTCGGTAATCACATCACAAACTCCAGCCAGTTCCATATCATCCTGTAGTGTTACGGCATCGGCCACCCGTTTGCCGATAACGCCATATCCGTTTACTGCTACTTTTATTTTTTTCATAATTATTTTTTTATTTTATTTTAAAAGGAATAAGGTAATAAGGTTTTACATATCCGTTACAGTTTTTTATTAAGGTTTAATAAGAAAACTGAATAAAAATTTATCCAAAACTTTTTGTTCAAATAACAAAGTTTCCAGATAATAAACAGTGGCTTCTACCAGGATTTAACCTTATAACCTTCTTATTGTTGATTACATCTACTATCCGAAATAGCCATTTTTATTCTAATCCTTTTTCATCTTCCACTTCCCGTTTACGTACAATCAATACTGAGCAGGGTGCGTGCAAGGCCACTGACTGGGAAACCGAGCCAAGCAAAAAGCGTGACAAGGCTCCCAGCCCCTGTGAGCCAACCACAATCAAATCTGCTCCAAACGCTTCGGCTTCCTTTAAGATGGCCTGTTTCGGCGAATCATTAATTACCTTAGTGGATATGGATAAAGCGGGATTTTTTTCTTTTATGATTTCAGAGGCAATCCGTATCGTGTCTTCCGCAAGTTGCTTTGCAACAGCATCTGCTTCTTCATAGTAACCAGCGAGGCCACCCATTGTCGCCGGTTGAGATACCGTCAGAAACGTACTTTCAAAAACTGAAATAATTTCTACTTCGGTATTTAGTGGAAAAGGCCTTCCGGCAATTTCCTCAACCGCTGCATTGCTGTGTTCCGAACCGTCGGTTGCTAATATTATTTTCATTGATTTTTTTTATTTAGTGATCTAATTTTTTTTTTATTTTAATAGCTTCCGGAAAAAAAGTATTTCATAATATGATCATGATACAAGTAGCCGCCTTTTATAATCTTTATGGTTTGCAATTTTTTGCCAGTAAATATGTTCGTACAAGCCGGACCAAAACATTCCAAAGGTGAATGCAAACAATAATTCTTCTATTGGTATCCCTGATATTAAAATTCCTGTGAGCGCATTAAGGTTCCAATATGCTTTTACATAACCCGGAAAAAAAATAAGTATGCTGCCGAAATAGATAAAATAAAGCAACATAAAGAGCAATCCTCCCATCCATATTTTTACTTTGAGATCAGGTCGGCAGTACAATGTTGCCAGGGCCCCTGTAAAAAGGGAAATGATTCCGCAATAAATATGATTAACCCGGGTGGTAACAGTTAATATGAAAAAGATTAAAACCGGCACTATTAATATATAGGTATGCAGGTGATGCCTTCGATGTTTTTTTTCTTCTATATCCATCTCAATTTCTGCAACCGGAAATAAAATCCGGTAAAGCACCGCGCCTATCCCACCAATGGCAAAAGAGAAAATGAAGCTTTCAATATCAAATCCTGTTTTTTGAGCCAGATCAAATAGGGAAGGAGGAAACCAATATCCCGGCACAAACAGGGGTTCTGTGAAGCCAAACAACATAGTGGCCAGGCTCACAGGAAGCATTATTTTCCTGAAATCCCTTTTAAAGAAATAGACGACCATCCATAAGCCCAGAATAATGAGCGACCATATTAACCATATATATTGCATCGGTTGTTTATTTTTTATTATATACAAACGCATTATAAAACCCCGCAATACAGGCTCCTATCAGCCAGCCAAGAACAAACGTTTCTACAATTCCTGCGCCTGCTTCCCACATGGGCACTTCCATTCGTACAATCGTCGAAACATCGAGTCCGTGAATGAGGCTGTTAAAGAATTTTACAGTCCCGTCATGTCCCACCGTTGCCATTACAACTATACAACCCAAGTATAGCAAAGCGCCGGTAAGGCCGGTCGCGAAACCGAATTTTTTGATATTAATGTTGGTGTTCATGATTTTCTGTTTTTAGAGTTTTTGAATCTTGTTGCCCATCCCGATCATTGTGTTTATGGGCTCCATGGCTGTGCATAGGCATTAATAAATGACAGGCAAACATGAACAGGATAAAGATGAACAATGAAGTGCCGTTTCCCAGGCCTAATGCCGGTGCAAAAAATATCAGCAATAAGGGCAGGCCACAGCCAATGATCATCCAAAAAATATGATTTTTCATTTTTGAAACTTTTGTGCTATTCGCTTATATACATAAATAAAATCAATAGCGGTGATAAAATTGTACTCAGCTTTTATTCAAAATACCTTTCCTTTCTTCAAATTCTTCTTTAGTAATTTCCCCTTGGGCAAGTCTTCTCTTTAGTATCTCCAGTGGGGTATCTTTTTTTGTCTTTTGTCCGGGAATATCCCAGGGGGTTACAAAAATCCAAATGAGAAGAATGATCCAGATGATCCACCAAATGAAATGCATACCCCAAAAATGATCGTTATAAAAATGCATGATTTTACGTTTTAAAGTTTTAAAAATTTTGATAGTACCGATTCAATGGGCTATTCTGACAATCTTACCCATAGATTCTTTTTTTTAATGAACATGATTGTGCTTTATGCTCTGTAGGCTATCTTCTTTACGATCCGTCTGGCCATTCATTTTATTCTTCATCATCCCTTTCATCATCATCTGATGCATATCCTTATTTTCCATCATCATATTCATCATGTTATGGCACATTGCGCTGTCTTTGCCGGCTACATTCATCATCTCTTTCATCATCCCTTTATGCTGCATCATGGTATGGATCGCTTCTTTATTTTGCATTATATGGGTGGTCATTTTATCCATCATGTTTGGATTATTGCAGATCATGGTCATTATTGAATCCTGCATGGGTTTATCTTTCATCAATTCTTTTGCAGACTTATGTTGTGCAAAGGCGAGGATGGGGGCCATCATGACAGCCACCATCAAAACATTTTTTAGATTTTTCATTTATTTTATTTTTTGTTTGTGATTAATTTTGTTCGAGTATCTTTTTTTTCTCCTCGTATTCTTCTTTGGTAAGTTCGCCACTGGCAAACCTTTTCTTTAGAATATCCAGTGGGGTATCTTTTTTTGTCCGTTGGCCAGGAATATCCCAGGGAGTTACAAAAATCCAGATGAGAAGAATGATCCAGATGATCCACCAGAGCAAATGCATGCCCCAGAAATCCCAGTTATACATGTGTTGCATATTCATGATTTTTAAATTTTATTATTAATAAATATTGTTTGAATAACTTTCATTGTTGTTTGAAACTTTGTTTTATCAACTATGGAAGCCTTCATTGATAATTAAATCTGTTCTTAACTGCCAGAGTGAGAAACCTTGAGTGAACGAAGAAATTGGAAAGCCTTTTTACAGAACTTTACATCTTCAAAATGGAAGGTTTGTAATATCAGGCTACCTGAAAGATGGGGAAATATTAAATGCGGTAAGTACAAAGAAAGGTAAGAAAGGATGGGAATTGACTTCGTGTAAAACCGGATGAAGAATAATAGCTTTTAAGAGAGGCATGATGCGGATAATCAACCGCGTCAAAAGTGAAATACTCCGGTAAAGTAAAATCGGAAAAATTAGGAACCACCCAATATGCCTGAACAGCATTATGATTATCTGTTTTTGCACAAATAGTTTTATCAGAACAGCAACCTCTTTGGTTCGATTCGTCATAGCCACATCCACAATTTGTTGTATTACTAAAATTTGAAAAAGTGACTCCGGAATATTTTCCGCCGCAGTAATGAATATCCATTGTTATAGCAAAAGAAGTACTGCTATACAAAACGATAAGAAATATGGATATTATTTTTTTCATCTTATTTATTGTTACCTAAAGATAAATAGTTGAAGGATCCTGTAAAATGACTTTAATTAGCTTCTACAATGATTTTGATCATCTTTTTTTAGCTGCATCTAATACTTTTCAGTCATTTCCATTTTTGAGTTCCCTTTTTAGAAGATTCGTATTCGGGGGATTCTTTTTCAGAAACGTTTTTTCCTCCCTTTCTTCTTTTTCTTATAGATAAACAGGCAACGGCAAATAAT
>JAHEZB010000181.1 GCA_023251285.1 Chitinophagaceae bacterium
GGTATATAGACCGGAAAACAAGCGTTTAGTATAATACTTTAAAGTAATAAGCAGCTAAATACACTCAATATTGTCTTTTCAGTCGCTTATCGTTCAATAAGTTCTTTGGATCAACTTTAAAATATGATTGGAATTTAATTTTTGTGGGTAAAATATTAAATGATTTTACAACAGCTCGATGACCATGGCACTTGCTCCTCCTCCGCCATTGCAGATTCCGGCAGCGCCTATTTTTCCATTGTTTTGTTTCAAAACATTGATCAGCGTAACAATAATCCTTGCTCCACTGGCTCCCAGAGGATGGCCTAATGCAACTGCGCCGCCATTTACATTTACTTTGGCAGCATCCAGTTTCATGTTTTGTGTATTTACAATTCCTACTACGCTAAAAGCCTCATTCAATTCAAAAAAATCAATGTCCGTTATTTTTAACCCGGCTTTTTCTATTGCTTTTGGTACAGCAAGCGAAGGAGTGGTTGTAAACCATTCGGGCGCTTGTTCCGCATCAGCATAACTGAGAATTTTTGCTATCGGCTTTAATCCCAAAGCATCTGCCTTTTCTTTGCTCATCAAAACCAAAGCAGCAGCGCCGTCATTGATCGTACTTGCATTGGCGGCAGTTACACTTCCAGCTTTTTCAAAAGGAGATTTCAATTCCGGAATTTTATCAAACTTTACATTAAATGGTTCTTCGTCATCGAGCATTACAACCGGTCCGCCTTTTCTTTGAGGAATTTCGACGCCCACTATTTCGTCTTTAAATTTTCCTTCTTTTTGTGCAGCCTGGCTGCGTTTGTAACTTTCAATGGCAAATTCATCCTGTTGCTCACGCGAAATGTGGCACTCCCTCGCACATAATTCTGCAGCATTTCCCATTGCATAATCTTTATAAACGTCGGTTAGTCCATCTTTTGCCATTCCATCAATAAGATTCGTATTTCCATATTTGTTTCCCCACCGAACGGACGGAGCATAAAAAGGAGCGCTGCTCATATTTTCCATTCCACCAGCTACAACCACCTCGGCATCACCCAGCAAAATACTTTGAGCTCCATTCATAATCGCCTTCATCCCACTTGCACAAACTTTATTAACTGTGGTGCAACAAACATTTTCAGGAAGGCCGGCAAAAATCGCAGCCTGCCGTGCAGGCGCCTGGCCGAGATTTGCCTGCAACACACAGCCCATATACACTTCCTGCACATCTTCGGGTTTTATTCCCGCCTTTTCTACTGCCGCTTTGATAGCAGTGGCGCCAAGTTTTGTCGCCGGTATATCTTTTAATTTTCCACCAAAGCTTCCAATTGGTGTGCGAACTGCAGCAAGAATATAAACTTCTTTTTTATCCATAAAAAATTTTTATACTCAAAGATAATGAAATTACCTCCGGCATACGGATTGCGCAAAAAGGATAAAAGAAGTTTTAAACATTGAATTAAAAAACCAAAAGAAGAGATTGATGCCAAGCTAAAAATGCAAAGAATATGAGAAATTGGACCTGAAAACAAAAGATTGTCAGCAAATAAATTTCTATAAACAAGAATCCGCATTATTTCTATGTTTACTGAAAACATTTGAACTGACAATCAATTTTAAATGCACCGGTTTATGAGGCGATGATCATCCAGTCGTCATTGCCATGGCCGTTTTTTATCCATTCATCCATAAGCGCAGCAACGGCGGGTATTACGGTTAATTCTTCGTTCGCATTTTCTGCCTCTTTCATCATCAAACCTGCATCTTTGCGCGCCATATTTAATTCCCATGAAGGATGAGAAAAATCACCGGCAAGAATCGTTTTCAGTCGTTGTTGAACCATTGCACCGGGATTCCATTGGCTAAATAGATTAGTTATTTCATCACCAGTAATATCAACTGATTTTGCCAGTTTCAGTACATCAGAAAGGCCGGCTGTCAGGGAAATGAGAAACAGGTTTCCAATAAGCTTCATTCCCGCCGCTTTACCTTCAGTCGGACCAAAATTTAACAATTTACCGGTCATCGAAGAGAGCTGATCCTGCCATTTGGATATCACCTGCTGATCGCCCGAAACGAGCATGAAACCGGTACTTTCAAGCGCATTTTTTGGCCCCATAAAAACGGGTGCATGCAGATAGGTAAATCCTTTTTCTTTCCATCTTTTTGTTCTTTGGACAGCGCCTTCTACTGACGTTGTAGTATGATCTATAATTGTTGCTCCCGGCTTCAACGCCGCTTCTGCAGCTGCTAAAACTTCATTAACTGATGCATCGTCTTTTACGGTCAGGTGAATTACGTCAGCATCTTTAACTGCTGCTTTCACATCTTCAAAAGCATGTGCGCCATCCGTCTCCAGCGCTTTTGCTTTTGAAGTAGTTCTGTTCCATACATTTACCTGTTCGCCTTTTTTCAACATCGCTCTTACAAAATTGGAACCCAATAGTCCCATTCCTAAAAATGCTTTCATAGTTTTTTTGAATAAAGGTAAGGAGTTATCAAAAAACTATTGGAATAAGAACATTTTTCAACAAACAAACTAATAGACAGCATTTCTATTTTTCAAAAGGAATTATTGCGGTTTTATTTCAATTGCTTTTGTTCTTTTTGAAATACCATTTTCATTAAAAGCTTCAATGGAAAAATAATAAACCTGGTCTTTGTCAAGGTTCCTCATTTGCAAAGAATTTTTATCATAAACCATCCAGGAACTGTATAACTTATCCGGCGCTATTCCCCAAAGAACATTATATCCCTGGCAATCCGGCAGTAAATCCCAGCTAATTGTTGCATTCCGTGAATCGGTTTCTCTTTTTACAGAAAATTTTTTCACTTCTGCCGGAATTTTTCCTTTTCCCAAACCAAAAATCCGTATATCAGAAATAGAGAGATAAGGAGTCGGTACGTGAATGTTTTTATAGCGGATAAAACGGGCCGTTTCAGGTTTGGCTAGTTCCACATAATCATTCGGCACATCTTTAAAACTGGCACTTCTGTCAACCAGCAGATTCCATGCTTTGCCATCCAGAGAACCTTCAATGGAATAACGGTGATGCATATCCGGAATTCTTCCATAGAGGTTGGAATGATAGTCGTTGTAATTCACCTGTACGGCATACACCTCCGATGCTTTCTGAAGATCTATCTGAATCCATTGCGTACTGTCACTCTTTTCAGCGACCCAAAAAGTTTTTACATTTTCATCCGTAAGATTTGCTGCCGGATAATCTTTTAAGAAAGAAGAAACCTGTACCGGTTTTTTATACGAAAGCAACATCCATCCGGCAAATTTTCCTGCTTTGACTGCAATGGAAGGTGCGAAGTGGGGATAGTCACCAAAATAAGTGTCGCAATACATCAATCCATCTTTATCAAAATAAGTAGGAAACATGCCGATGCGCCGCTCCCACCCTATGTTCACATTCACCGCCATCGTGGTAAAATGCCAATATTGGTCTTGCGGCCCACGCACCGTACTCCCATGTCCTGCACCATTTATAAATCCGCCGGGCTTAAAAGAAACTGGATTATTGGGCGAATAACGATAGGGTCCTAAAGGAGAATTGCTGGTGTAAACGCCATCCGCATAAACATTAAACTCCGTTCCCGGAGCCGCATACTGCATATAATAAGTATTGTTGTATTTAGTGAGCCACGCACCTTCAATATAACCACCTAAAACGGTATCAGCATTATTTTCTCCAAATCGTTCCCATCCATGCCTTGCTTCATCCAGATTAAAAAGCGTATCCACTTTTTCAGCGGGACGAAAATTATCTGTTCTGTCTAACCTTCTTCCCCTTATCGGAAATTTGTTAGACGATCCCCAAAACATGTACGCCTGACCGTTATCATCGATAAACAGATCGGGATCCTGCAGATCATTCAGAATCAAAGGAAATGCTTTCCAGTTTCCTTTTTTGGGATCGTCCGTATAAAGAACGCTCATTGAACCCGATGGGTCTCCACAAACATACAAAATGGAATCCTTGTAATTACTTGCTGCCGGCGCATTTGATCCCTGGAAATACCATTTTTCGGGAGTGATAAAATCCCAGTTTTGGAGATCAGTGGAATGCCAGTATCCAAGCGAACGGGTCACGAACAAATAATATTCGTTTTTGAATCTCACTACTGCCGGATCAGCACCGGATCGATACGAAAGATTTTTATCGGCATTGTAGATCATGTAAGTGTAGTCAATGTTTATCGGATTGCAAAAAGTATTGCTTTGGGTCGATTGAGCCAATCCAATAAAGGGACAACCAAAAAAGAGCAGTAGCAAGAATTGATATTTCATTTTTAGAATTTAAGAAATATAAGAATCACGCTGGATAAATATCTTTCCTTTGGCTGAAGGAGCATGATCAAAAATGTTGTTTAATGAAAAGGTTTTTAGAAAATTAAAATTCGGATTATTTGTTGGTTTGTTGAATGTAGATTTTCTATTTTAAATGACGTCAATTGTTTTGGAAATTAATTTACTTGCTTTGCTGAATTATCTCACTAAAATTTGATCCTGAAAAACCAGAATCTTGTTTATTACACGAACTTTGACATGATCAATTCTTCATCAAGTATTATTGATGCGATTAAAATTATCATTATGAGAATTTTAAAATTGGCTTTTTATTTATTCGTAGCTATTGCAATCTTTTCTTCATGCAGCAGCAGCAAATCCAGCAAACAAACTTTTAACGCAAATTCTGATTCTACACAAACAGATTCTCTATTGACTCTTGTGCAGCATCAAACCTTTGAATATTTCTGGAATGGCGCAGAACTCAACAGCGGCATGGCAAGAGAGCGGATCAACGTGGATGGAATTTATCCACAAAATGATAAAGATGTAGTTACAACCGGTGGAAGCGGATTTGGCATTATGGCCATTCTTACCGGAATTGAACGTGGTTTTATAACAAGAAAAGAAGGTGTGGACAGATTGGAAAAAATTACCGGCTTCCTTGAAAAAGCGGATCGCTTTCATGGAGCATGGCCGCACTGGCTTCATGGGCCCACCGGAAAAGTGAAACCATTCAGCAAAAAAGATGATGGTGGCGATATTGTTGAAACAGCGTTTCTTGTGCAGGGTCTTTTATGTGCACGCGAATATTTGCGGAAAGGAGATAAAAAAGAGCAACTACTTTCCACACGCATTGATAAATTATGGAAAGAAGTGGATTGGAACTGGTACACCAACGGGCAAAATGTATTGTACTGGCATTGGAGTCCGGATTATGATTGGCAAATGAATTTTCCCATTCATGGATATAATGAATGTTTGATCGCTTATGTCCTGGCTGCATCTTCTCCAACTCACGGAGTTTCTGCTGAAGTGTATCATGAAGGCTGGGCAGAAAATGGAAAAATAAAATCTCCGTCCGATCATTTTGGATATACATTACAGTTGCGTCACCAGGGTGCGCCCAATGGAGGGCCATTGTTTTGGGCACATTATTCTTATCTCGGGCTTGATCCACATGGATTAAAAGATGAATATGCCGATTATTGGAAAGAAAATGAAAACCAGGCATTGATCAATTATGAATGGTGTGTAAAAGATCCGTTGCATTACAAAGGTTACGGTGCCGATAGCTGGGGACTTACTTCCAGTTATTCTGTAAAAGGATATGCCGGCCACGCGCCTTCAGAAGAAAGAGATCTGGGTGTGATAGCGCCAACTGCAGCCATCTCTTCTATTCCTTATACTCCTGAAAAATCTATCGCAGCCATAAAACATTGGTATGATGATATGAAAGATGTACTCTGG
>JAHEZB010000182.1:0-1092 GCA_023251285.1 Chitinophagaceae bacterium
CCAATGAACTGATTTGTCTAGCAGATGATCCAAAGGATACCGGCTTTTCTGTCGCTTGTTACAATAAGGAGTTGGAGCCTCTTATGGAAAGAGGACGTGAACTGAGAAAGCAAGGCATGAAAGACAAGCAATTATTTGATGAACGCGCAAAAGAAGTGGAAGCGGGAACCTTGAAAATGCCTAAAACTCCGACTACATTGTATGTATATTCTGCCAGTGAAAAAGATGTTGACCATGCTAAGGGCGCAGTGAAAAATGGTTATTTACGATACGTCATTTACGTTCCTTTCGCAACTTCCGCTACTACTGGTTTGCCTACAAAGCCATCGGCTCCCGGAATGCCCTGGATTATGGATCCGGGAACCTATCATGCTCATGTTATGATCGATCCTTAACTCTATGTCTTAAGGTCAAGCAACAATTTTATATTGTCCTACTTACAAAATTCATTTCGCAGACCTAAGGCATATTCGATCAACTTCACTGTTCATTTACAGCTAATGACTTATCATTTCATTGTTCACTCATTCATGAATCAGTATTAACAACTCACCTTCTTTCTTTTTTTGTAATAAAAATAAACGGGAATGCCGGTGAGCATAAATAATAAGCCAACCATAGACTGAAGAGGCTGCACAAAAAATGTATTGATGACAAGCGCGAGGGAAAATAGAATAAGCACGATTGGTGAGAAAGGATAAAGAATCACTTTCGCTTTGATTTTCCCATTTCTTTTCATTTTTATTAATGCAATTCCAAATAAAGCTGAAAAGAAAAATTCAGTAAAAATAATCAGGTTGGTAAGTACATCAAATGTGCCTGAAATGACCAAAACACAACTCCATATTCCTGAATAAATCAAACCCAGGTAGGGCGTCCGGAAACGTGGATGAACAAATGAAAAGTTTTTAGGAAAAAACTTTTCCTGGGCCATACGATAATACAATCTTGGATAAGTGATAATCACTGCATTGACCGCCCCAAACGTACAAACAGCAATCAGTACCGCAATAGCAACAACACCTATATTTCCGGATATAGCCCGCGCCACGTCAAGCGCTGCTATGTTGTCCTCGCCGGTACTGGCCAATT
>JAHEZB010000182.1:1102-5735 GCA_023251285.1 Chitinophagaceae bacterium
TTGACAAAGGCAATACATGCATATAAGCATCATTAACCAAAAGGTATAAAACAATGCAAATACTTACACCTGCTACAAACGATATGGGCACATTCCTTTTTGGATTT
The DNA here is from genome assembly GCA_023251285.1 of Chitinophagaceae bacterium. GTDB lineage: Bacteria > Bacteroidota > Bacteroidia > Chitinophagales > Chitinophagaceae > Ginsengibacter. The sequence goes on from JAHEZB010000182.1 coordinate 1,210, forward strand.
TTAATTTCTCCACTGATATTACCGACAAGAAACCATCCATCGTAAGCCCAGAAAGCGCTGAGCATGGCTGCTAAAACAGCACTGATCATATTTGTGTTTGTATGTGAAGTGGTGACAGGATTTGTAACAGGTAAATGGTGAGTAAAAGATAATCCGGCTGCAATGAGCAAAACAATTCCCAATATTTTGGCGCCGGTAAGTACATTGTTCAGGTTACCGCCTTTTTTCGTGCCTAGTATATTCACCCACGTAAGCAAAATTATCGTCAATACAGCTAATGTTTTCACACCTCCGCTTGCGAAAGGATAAATAAGATGACCAAGGGAAATATTTTGCCATGAAGCAAAAATACCAGGCAAGGGAACAAGGTAATTTACTGATTCAGCAAATACAAAAGCAAGAGCAGCAATGCCGCCGCTGCCAGCAATGAAAAAAGCAGTCCACCCGGAAATGAAAGAAAAGAAATCACCAAAAGAAAGGCGCAAATATTCATACATACCTCCGGATTCGTCGGTCAAAGTAGCAAGGCCTGCAATCGTGAAAGCACCTAATAGAGTAATCACTCCTGCGAGCAGCCATGCAAGCAGGATATAATTTCTATTCATCAACGCAGCCGACATCGGCGCAATTTTTTTAAATACTCCGGAACCGATAACAATTCCGGCTACCATCAAAATTCCTGTCGTCAATCCCAGGTTCCTTCTAAGCGGAATTTTTGATTCATCTATTTTCTTTTCTTCAAAAACCTCTCCCTGGAGAATGGTACCGTTCATAGCGACATGAATATTTTGTTTGAAAAAAATGTGGTTTTGCAGCCGCCAGTAACGCCGTCTACAGCTATACAAAAAAAGATATACTTTTTCACTGTTGAAAATTTACTTTAAAAAAACTAAAGGGAAAGCTGTGCTCAAAAAAGGAAAGCAAAGTTGTCAGGGAGTAGAAGCAGATTGAATGTGTAAGATAGATAGTTTATTAAAAAATAAAAAAAATTATTGAATCTCATCTTACTTTGACAATTATTAAAAAATAAATGCAAGAGGTGTCACCTTTTCGAAAGGTGACACCTCTACATCTGCAATCGCGGGAAACTCAGGACAGCAATTTGCAATTTTTAAACCATTCTAAAGAAATCAGGGAATGAAGAGTGGCATGGAATTTTTTATATTTAATCCGTCGATTATCAAAAGCCTTCATTTTTCCTTCAGGTATGTCAGCTATTCTGTTATTAAGTTTTATATAAGGAACTAGTATTTCAGCTACGCGTTGATTATCAAGGTTATCTTCTGGCTGATCAATTATTAAAGGCTTATTATCTTTATCTAATACTAAACAAAATACAAGAAGCAAACCACCTTTTTCCCATGTTAGCCGTAGTTTAGTCGCTCACTTAAAATCTTTTTCCAATTGAAGCACCAAGCCAGAGCACAAGTCCATACTCATTTGCCACTGGTGTCACACTTATACGCCACATAATATCTTTTGCGGTGTGTCTCCTGTAACCGATGCTGGGAACAAAGTTTACAAAATGGTCGCCTATTGTATTTTTGTTGTCTCCAAACAATTTGCCGTCTATACGTGTCCAGGTAGCACCAAGTCCTGCGTCAATGAATGACTTCTTACTTTTCAGTTCAAACAGGTAATTGATGCCTGCAGGAATAGTCAAATAGAAGGCGTCTTCAGAGTAGAAACCCACACCAATTCTTGCTCCAAGTCCCGGCTCCTTTGTTAGTTGTCTCTCGTAGTTAACAGAACCAAAAAGTCCGTTACCGGCTGCTTCCAAATAAATGTCATTCTTTTTAAAGTTGTTTTGTCCAAAGGAAAGTGTCGTCGTGCATACAGCGAGAGTTGTCAATATTTGCCTTCTCATAAGTAAGGTTTGATTAATTACCACTAACGGCCACGCATTGGCGATGACAGGGCAATTTATAACTTTTTGCCGGAACGTCTGCCAGTAAACGGACAAAAAGCTGACATTTTTATTCTGTTGCTAAATCGAGAATTTTCAGCCGGAAACTACAGCCCTTGTGTTGGGCCAAGTGTCCGTTTGTGCCTGTGTAATATTAACTAAAATTCAATTCAACCAATCCTTTCACACTCAAAAACCTCAATCGAAAGGACAGTAGAAAAGGAAATAAAATATAAGTTGTCCTGATCATGATATTTATATTTTCGGCTCATACTCAAACATGCCATCTTTTATTCAAACAGCACAAGCGGACGCTTGCGCTAAATAACAAACTACAACCTGGCGCCAAAGGGGGATAATAATACTTATTTGAAAAGAAAACCTACGCGAAAACCAGCGGTACAGGCGAAGTTGACTGATGGATTATCTTTCGCTACAGCAAGTACAAACGGGTGACCATATAAATCATCCTCACCCTTTACATTATCTACTTCTGCGCCTCCCCCGATGTACACGTCAAAAAGTAACCTTCTGCCGATTGCCCGTTGATCTCCTACGTTAAGCAGTAAAGCCCCAAAACTATGATGTCTCCTGATTTTTACTGCCCCGGAATCATGACTGAACTGGTTGGAGTTGTAAGCACCCATTATAAAAGAAGGTTTTACATATGCTCCCTCAAAGTTGTTAACTATGCCGAAATTATTTATTGACATTTTAATCGCTTTGATTGGTTTTACAAACTTATATCCTAACTCAAAAAAGCCACCAGATTGATTTCTATGGCCAGGTCGGTAGTTGTAATTAGGGGAAAGGATCGGCCGGTGATCTATGTGTAAATTCTTTCCTGCCCCTATAATGCCGAGGCCTAGTTCCAGGCTGCTATGGTGACTGGTAAATTTTTCCCAGGAAAATTGAGAATAGCCAAGCAAAGGCGCAAAAACATTGATTTTTAAAACACTGGCTGACCGCACAGATGCATTTGAATACCCATGATGCGGAATTGCGGCACTTCTTTCGTGAGCAAGTTTGTTTTGCGCAAATACAGGGCTGTATACAACGACTAATAAGCTTGAAACCAGAACTTTTCTCAATAAGTAATTTGGTAAAATGTTGCTCATGTAAAAGGCTATTGTTATTTGCAGATTACGAACAGGGCTTTGTGCAGGTGGAAAATTCAATGTTCCGTCTGCCCGAACTGTTCGAGTAACGAACCCAAAGCCGAAGATAAAACAAAAGTCGAACAATGAGTTTTCAGCCGTAACTGCTGATGAACAGCGAACAAAAAGCTGATTTAATTCCTTCAGTCAGCGATAGAAACCCCATGTTATAGGAAGTTTAAAGTCGTTTCCGAAATAACGTAGGGTCGACCTGAAACGTATGAGTGAAAGTATCTGTTAAACCTTGTAGTCTAAGTGTATCAATTCTTGCATTATAAATAGCTGGGGTATCAATATTTGAAATAGTAAAGTAAATGTAATTTTCAAAATTGGGAATAACTGGTAAAAAAATAGTAGTATCATTCGACGTGGAAGAAATGCTACCAACGGCTAAAGATATAGTGCCGTAAACACGAAGAGGAGGGTTTGGATTATTACTAACAAGTATTCTTGCTTTAAGAACATGCAACTTATAAGCCCAAAAGTCTATGGAATTAACTGTTCCGATGCTTATGTCTTGAGCACCTTGTTGAGTGTAATAATTAAATCCAGGTGAACAAGCCAAACGATATTCAACTCCTTTGCCGGTTGTAACAAACGCGAGAGTATAACGACCATCACTACCTGATTTCGTCGAATCAATTACTTTGTCAGGGATAGGCCCGTATAGTCCGGTTTTGTACTCTTGAACATAAATTGTACTATTCGAAATTGGTAAATTCGTAATTGGGTCATTTACTAAACCCGTCAAATTTGTTTTAATATCTGCTTTTATGTTCTTTATACAACTTGTAAAAGAAATAACGCAAAAAACTAATAGACATATTCGTATGATATTTTTCATAAGTTTCCTATTATAATCACTTCTTTACTTGTTCGTTCAACTAACATTGTTCAAATAATATTTTATCCGAAGTTATGATTTTTCTGCTGTGGTTCCAACTGTGAAGTTTTTTCAGAAATGGCGGCTTACCAGAGATTTTTCAGCCCGGAACTGCTGCTCGATATGAACCCAAAGGTCATTGTTATTCCTTCAACCCCACTTGCTGCAACCGATGTTACATGCGGTTCAGGTCAGTTTGTTGGTTGTCAAAGTTTAATAGACAATTGTAATTCTCCTCCGAAGCCAACCTCTACAATCTTTTGAAGCGTTGAAATTCTGGCTTCTTTAATATTGTTCTCAATCTTAGAAATATAGGATTTTGTCGTTCCTACTTTTTCAGCAAGTTGCTCCTGTGTCAAACCTTTTTCAAGCCTGGCTTGATGTATTAATGCACCGATTTTGAAGTTCTGATAACCAGCTTCAAGTTGGTCACGTTTCCCTGTTCCGCGAACGCCATAATGTTTGTCCTTGAACTGCTCAAGGGTCATAGTGTTATTTTTTTTCGTCTTCATATTCTTTCTTTATTTTTAGTGCTTTTTCAATTTCTTGTTTAGGTGTTTTTTGCGTTTTCTTCTGAAAG
>JAHEZB010000183.1:0-861 GCA_023251285.1 Chitinophagaceae bacterium
ACGTACTGCAATAAACGTATTTTTTTACTTTGATCGTTTTGGTGGTTCCTTTTGCAATTTCCTCGTAGTTTACTTTAATTTTTACCCGCAAATTCGTACCTCTCGTACCTCTGCTTCTCCTCGAACTGCCACTTCTGCTGCCGCCGCTAAAAAAGCTGCCAAACATATCATCTCCGAAAATATCACCAAACTGGCTGAAAATATCATCCATATTCATTCCGTGACCTGAGAATCCGCCTCCACGACCCGCGCCGAAAGCATTATGACCAAAGCGGTCGTATTGGGCACGCTTATCTGCATCGCTTAAGATTTCGTACGCCTCTGCTGCTTCTTTAAATTTTTCTTCTGCTGTATGATCTCCTGGATTTCTGTCCGGATGGAATTGCATCGCTACTTTTCGGTAAGCTTTCTTTATTTCATCGGCAGTCGAATTTTTATTAACTCCGAGGATCTCATAATAATCTCTTTTTGTCATGGTACTTGCCATAATATTTATTGTGTACTGCCAACTGCTAACGGCAGTTTTGATTGATTTGAAATGTTATTCACCGAATTTATTTGCCAACAACTACTTTGGCAAACCGTATGAGCTTGTCATTTAGCATATAGCCTTTTTGTAGTTCTGCAACTACTTTCCCTTTTAGTTTTTTGTCATCCACTTCAATTTCTGATACCGCCTCATCTTTTTCTACATCAAATTCTGTATGTAAAGTTTTAATCGCCTGCAAGCCTTTTGTCTGGAGCGTTTTTCTAAATTTATCAAACACCAGTAATAATCCTTCTTTTACATTATTATCAACCTCGCTTTCCTGTAATTGATTTTCCGCTCTGTCCATATCGTCCAAGACATCTAACAAAGAA
>JAHEZB010000183.1:871-5731 GCA_023251285.1 Chitinophagaceae bacterium
TAACGTCTTTACCAGCTGTTTGCCTTTGTTCAATTGCTTCCTTTGAAGTGCGTCTTTTATAGTTATCAAACTCAGCAAACAAGCGAAGATATTTCTCTTTTTGTTCTGCCAGTTCAGTCGTAAGATTTTCTATCTGAGAATGTTCTGCATCAGGAATAATTGCAGAATCTTCTGTCTGCTGTTCTAATTTAGTTTCACCCTCACGAATAGAAAAATCTTCTGCTTCGACACGACTTTTAGATTCATTTTCATGCATGTTTTTCGATTTTTTACTTTTTTTAAAATTGGCTGCAAAGGTAGTACAGTCAAACTTTTTGCCAATAATAAATATTAGACAAAATGACACAAAGAAGTAGAGGGATTGTTAAAGGATTACTATTTAATGACCTGGAATTTCCCGGATTCAACGATGCTGCCATCCTTATCTCGTAGCTGAAAAATATAAACGCCGCGATAGAAGTCGGTAAGAGAAACGAGCATTTTCTGATCAGTAACTTTAAGGTCTTCAATTTTTTTGCCAATGAAATTAAAAATCACTAAAGTATAAGATTGATCGTAATTTTTTGAAAAGTCAAAATTAATAAAGCTGCTTGCAGGATTGGGGTAAAATTTAATCGTTTTTGCAGCATCTGCTGCAACGTGCATCGGTTTGGATTGTGCAACGCTGCTAAACTGGAAACCGGCAATAAGAATAAATATGTATAAAATTTTTTTCAATAGAACAAAAGTATTAACTTAAAATTGAATCTACAAGTTTCGGGCCTTTTTATATTTTTCTAAAAAAAATAAAAGGAATAAATCCAATGTCAACTTTAGAACGAATAATTTTTAAAATTATTGAATGCATCCTTTTTTTTGAAAACGGATAATATCGGATGCAATTCCTGTTTATTTGTTTTTCTACTGCTTTTGATATCTTAAAAACCAAAAAGTTTAAAGAGCAACTTCTGATACTGTTTCTGAACTTTCTTTCAACTCTTTTTTTTCTGTTTCTGCATCTTTTTTTGTCAATATCAATCCAACCATCATAATTAAAGAAGTGACCACAATTACCTGGATGATGAGAGATCTATTGATTAATGGAATTTGCTTTGCCGGTGCGATGGACAGAAACAACAAAATCGTTACAAGTCCGCGTGGAGCAATAAAAAGCAAAGGAATCAATGGCAGCCTTGAAATAAGTAGTTGTATTATTCTAAAAATAAAAATTATTGCCACAATTCCAAAAGTCCACCCTAATGTCTCTACTTTTATGATGTCTTTTGTCTCGATCATGTATCCAAACAATAAAAAAAATAAGGATCGTATCATAAAAGCTGTTTCAACAGTAAGTTCTTTAAACTTCTGCTTTTCTTTATCAAGTTCATCCGGCTTTACTCTTCGAAACCAGCTAAACTTTTTTAATTGATTGAGGTTGCCCAGGAAAAGTCCGAACAATAAAATAAAAATTAGTGCCGGCAAATCATATTCATGAGCGATGGTATAGATTAAAATTACCAGTAAAATAATCGGTACGAATTTTATCTCGTGGTCAATTTTGCTGAGTAATAATGAAAGCAGAATGATGCCGATAAGAGAAATAAAAGTGATGGCCAAGATCTGTAATCCAAAAGTTGCAAAAGACTTTCCATTTATATATTCATTGAGAGCAATAAAATTAAAAAATAACACACCCAGGATATCGGAAAAACTGCTTTCATAAATGACAAATTCCTTATCATCCGTAGCCAGATTTTTAACGCTTGAAATAGCAATAGAACTGCTTATAACGCAAAGTGGTATCACATTTGAAAGGCTATCTTTAAAAGAAGAAGGTACAAAATATCCAAGTAAATAAGCGAGAAAAAAAGCCATTGAAAACACGGGTATTAATGCACCAAAAAATGATTTTCTCAGTAGAGGTAATTTCGACTTATTTAACTTTAATTCTAATGCGCCTTCGAGCACAATCAGAATCAATCCAACTGTTCCCAATACCGGTAATATCGATGAAAAGTCCGGCAGCTTTATACCCGAAAAATACGTCAGTTGCCTCGCAACCCAGCCAAGAAGCAGCAATAAAATCACCGCAGGAATCTTTGTCTTCTTTGCGCTCAGATCAAAAAGATATGCGACTAACAGCAGTACGCAAAAGGTAATTATTATTGTTGTGGTCATTAATAAAAGTAGGTTTTTCTAATGTGAAAATGTGGAATGCAGCAAACAAACAAATAACAGTCAATCTTATTTTCATAATTCTAAAGAAGGGTTGTGTTCATTTAAACAACAATTGAATATACCCTTCACACAATTTTGAAGCCTTTTTTTTATTTTAAGAAATGATTCCCGATTTTCTCTATATAAGTAGCTGTTTTTATATTCGTTTTTATTTTTTCCTCGAAAGGATCGGCAATGCAATGTTATAAATTAAATAAAAAGACAAAAGCAAACGATGGTCATGAAATTTTTTTTGAAAACGCAAAAAAAAATTTGGAGATTTAATTTTGTAACATACTTTTGCTCCCGCAATGGCAATTACAAAAGCAAATACCGGTTTCTTTTATTTTAGCTACTATTTTAGAAATAGTCCGGGATGCCTTTGTTAAAACTGAAATGAATCAGAATTAAAATAAAAGAATCCCGGCAAAAAAAGCCGGGATTTTTGTTTTATATAAATGAAAAAGAAAATAGCGATACAAGGTTTTCAAGGCAGTTTTCACCAGGCAGCCGCGAGAAGATTTTTTGGAAATGATGTGGAAGTGATTTGTTGCTCAACTTTCCGTGATGTTGTAAAGATAGCAGGCGACAAAGACAGCAGCGATGGAGGCTTGATGGCAATCGAGAATTCTATTGCCGGAAGTATCTTGCCAAATTACAATCTTCTTCAAAAAAGTAATTTGAAAATAATCGGTGAAGTTTATCTTCAGATCGATCAGAATCTTTTAGTAAATCCCGGTGTCACTCTTGATGATATCCGGGAAGTTCATTCTCATCCAATGGCATTGTTACAATGCATGGATTACCTGGAAAGACATAATTGGAAATTGATTGAAACAGAAGACACGGCGCTGAGTGCACAACATATTCATCAACACAAAAGCAAACATATTGCTGCAATAGCCGGTGAATTAGCTGCTCAACTTTTTGAACTAAGTATGATTGCTCCAAACATTCACACACAAAAAAATAATTACACACGTTTTTGGGTTTTGGAAAATGCAGATACAGCGAATGAAGTGGTTGATGCTGATAAGGCTTCTGTCATTTTTCAAACAGATCATTCAAAAGGAAGCCTGGCAAAGGTTCTGACTAAAATTTCAGAAGGAGATGTGAATCTCAGCAAACTTCAGTCAATGCCCATTCCGGGAAGCGATTGGAAATATTCTTTTCACGCAGATTGTGAATTCACTCACATCGATCAACTGAATAACGTTTTGGAAAAAATAAAACCTTTTACAGCCGATGTGAAAGTCTATGGTATTTATAAAAATGGAAAAACACCTCGTTAATAAAATGGTTAGAAATTGAAAATGGAAAATATAACTACAAATAAAAAAATCGCCACACTTTCAAATCGTCTTTCAGGAATTGAAGAATATTATTTTTCAACCAAACTTCGGCAGATTGATGACATGAATAAAGCTGGAAAAAATGTAATCAATTTGGGCATCGGCAGCCCTGATCTTCCTCCACATCCGGATGTGATCAAAGTATTGGAAGAGGAAGCTGAAAAGCCGAACCAACATGGTTATCAGAATTATAAAGGCAGTCCTGTTCTTAGAAATGCGATTTCAAAATGGTATCAGAAATGGTATCATGTAACGCTGAATCCTGACACAGAAATTTTGCCGTTGATCGGAAGTAAAGAAGGAATTATGCATGTTTGCATGACTTATATTAACGAAGGCGATATTGTTTTAATTCCGAATCCCGGATATCCTACTTATAAAAGTGCAGCAACAATTGCCGGAGCCGACGTTCAGGCATACACGTTAGCGAAAGAAAAAAACTGGTGCCCTGATTTTGAAGAATTGGAAAAGCTGGATTTACAAAAAGTGAAGTTGATGTTTGTAAATTATCCGCAGATGCCGACCGGGCAATTGCCAACAAAGCAAATGTTTGAAGAGCTGATTTCATTTGCAAAAAAACATCAGATTCTTATTGTTCATGATAATCCTTACAGCTTTATTTTGAATGATAATCCGATGAGTTTATTGAGTTTGGAAGGCGCGAAAGATGTGGTGATAGAATTGAATTCATTCAGCAAAAGTCACAACATGGCAGGATGGAGAGTTGGAATGCTTTGCGGTGCAAAAGAAAGAATCAACGAAGTTTTAAAATTTAAAAGCAACATGGACAGCGGCATGTTTCTTCCGCTGCAACTCGCTGCTGCAAAAGCTTTGGAACTGGAGCAGGATTGGTACAATTCAATAAATGATGTTTATCGTACGCGAAGAAAGAAAGTCTTTGAGTTGTTGAATTTTTTGAATTGCTCTTTTGATGAAAACCAGGCAGGTTTATTTGTTTGGGCAGAAATTCCAAAAGAATATAAAGACGGATTTGAATTAACCGATAAAGTTTTAATCGATTCAAATGTATTCATCACACCGGGAGGAATTTTTGGAAGCGCCGGTGAAAAATATATTCGTGTGAGTTTGTGTGCGACAGAAGATAAACTAAACGAAGCAATCAACAGAATTAAAAAATAGCGTATCAAATGTTTGAGAATGTAACGATAGTAGGTGTTGGTTTGATCAGTGGTTCTTTTGCGCTTGCTTTGAAGGATAAAGGGTTTGCAAAAAAAATAATTGGTGTAAGCAGAACTGAAGCGAGTGCTGAAAAAGCAAAAGAGCTCGGAATCATTGATGTGGCATTGCCATT
>JAHEZB010000184.1 GCA_023251285.1 Chitinophagaceae bacterium
CTGAATTTATTTCCGAAAGAAGTGTATGAAAAAGAAATCAAATTTTATCTGACCAAACAAAAAGAATTTGGATTGCCATTGGACAGCCGCAAAACTTATACAAAGAGTGATTGGATCACATGGACTGCAACCCTTGCGGATAATCAGCAAAATTTTGAAGCATTAATAGATCCTGTTTTTAAATATACACAGGAAACGCCGACACGTGTTCCCATGAGTGATTGGTATGAAACAACCAACGCAAAGCAAGTTGGTTTCCAGGCAAGGAGCGTGGTAGGAGGCTATTTCATGAAATTGCTGGATGTGAAATTGAACAAGTAGTTAATGGGCTAACTTGATATGCTAATATGCTTATAAAACAACTTCAATAAAATAATGATTTGAATATCAGTAAACAAACAATTAAGCCGCTTTTTGTTTTTTTCCTGCTGATGTTTTGCAGTAATGTAATATTAGCGCAATCAGCGCAGAAAATTTACAAAGACAGAATCGACACCCTCAATAAAAATATATACACATATTTTTACGATTCAGCAAATGGGCTATATTATGAAACGAATCATGTGCGCCCAGGCGAAAAAAAACACTCTTATTTATGGCCGTTATGCGCTTTGATTGAAGCGGCGAATGAAGAGGAAACTTTGCAACCTTCAAATGATTATTTGTCACCTGTAATGAAAGCGATTGTTCAATATGATAGCGCCATCCCACCAGCTCCTGCGTACCAGGCTTATGTAACAAAAGAAGAAAAAGATTCGCGCTTTTATGACGATAATCAGTGGATTGCCATCGCTTGTCTTGATGCTTATAACCGGACAAAAAATGAAAAGTATTTACACATTGCAAAAGAGATTTATCGTTTTATGATGACCGGTTTTGATACTTTATCCGGTGGAGGAATTTACTGGAAAGAAGACACAAAAAATTCTAAAAATACCTGTTCAAACGGGCCAGGTGTCCTGGTCGCGCTGCAACTTTATAAAGTTACTCATCAACAAAATTATCTGGACACCGCCTTGCTTTTATATAATTGGTTAAATGCGCATCTGCAAGCTCCTGATGGATTGTACTATGATAACATAAAAATCCCTTCTTTAAAAATCGATTCTGCAATTTATACTTATAACACCGGCACGATGCTTCAATCGAATGTGTTGTTATTTACCATAACAAAAGATAAAAAGTATTTTAAAAAAGCGCAACGTATTGCTTCGGCATCAGAAAAATATTTCTATAAAAACAACAAATTGCCGGCGAATTATTGGTTTAATGCGGTATTGTTAAGAGGCGAAATTGCTTTGTATAAAATTGATAAAAATAGAAAGCACATTCAATATTTCATTGATGATGCGAACCGGATTTGGAACGAAGAAAGAGAAAATGGGTTGATTGGAAAAAAAGGAAAAAGAAAGAGATTAATTGACCAGGCAGCAATGATTGAAATTTATGCAGGGCTTGCAGAATTACTTTCTGACAAAAAATGATGAACTTTATCCCAAAAAAAAAAATAAAACAATGAAACAAAAAACCATTTCAATAATGGCAGCAACACTTGCTTTCGGATTAATTACATCCTGCAATTCTAATTCGAGCAAAGAGACAAAAACTGATACAACAGCAGTATCCAAAGTTTCTACCGTCGATACGGGCAGCAGTTTAATTCCTGACAAGAAAAATTTTGAAACAACGATAGACGGCAAACAAACCGATCTGTATGTTTTGAAAAATCATAACGGAATGGAAGCGGCATTTACCAATTATGGAGGGCGCATTGTAAGCCTTGTTGTGCCTGATAAAAATGGAAAAATGACAGATGTGGTTGTGGGTTTCAACAGTGTTGAAGGTTATGAAAAATCTACGGAACCCTATTATGGTGGTACCATCGGGCGTTATGGAAACCGCATTGCAAAAGGAAAATTCACTTTAGATGGCAAGCAATACCAGCTATCAATAAACAATGGCGTCAACACATTGCATGGTGGCAAAAAAGGTTTCCAGGATGTAGTGTGGAACGCGAATAAATTAAATGATTCCACCATTCAGTTTACTTATTTATCAAAAGATGGTGAGGAAGGTTTTCCGGGAAACCTGAATGTAAAAGTGACTTATTCACTTACAGGAGATAATAGTTTGAAATGTGAATATGAAGCAACAACTGATAAAACAACGGTGGTTAATCTGACGAATCACGCTTATTTCAATCTTAACGGAGAAGGAAGTGGCACTATCTTAAACCATACGGTGCAGATTTATGCTGATAAATATAATCCTATAGATTCAGGTTGGATTCCATTAGGGCCTATCGCTACAGTTAAAGGAACACCTTTCGATTTTACAACTCCGACAACTATCGGTGCACGCATCAATGACAATCAACAATTAAAAAATGGCAAAGGTTACGATCACAATTTTGTTTTAAATGGAACCAAGGTCGATGGATTGAATCATGCAGCTACGGTTACAGGCGATAAATCAGGAATCGTAATGAATGTATATACACAGGAACCCGGATTGCAATTTTACAGTGGCAATTTTATGGCGTCTAAAAATACTTTTGGTGACGGAAGTAAGGACGATTACAGAACAGCATTTGCAATGGAAACACAGCATTTTCCTGATTCTCCAAATGAACCTTCTTATCCATCAACGGTGCTAAAGCCAGGACAGGTTTATAAAACGTATAGTTTGTATAATTTTTCTACGATTAAATAACGTCGCGCTTTTTTAAAAATTCACTGTTGAATGCGTAAAATCATTTTTCTTATTATTTGTTCGTTTACTGCAACTACCATTTTTGGTCAACGAACCTTTACCAATCCGTTACTTCCTTCAGGTGCAGATCCGTGGGTTACTTATCATGATGGATATTATTATTACACCAATACTACAGCAAAAAACCTGACTTTGTGGAAGACAAAGAACATGGGCGACCTGAAGGATGCAGAAAAAAAAGTGGTATGGAATCCGCCTCAGAAAGGGCCATATTCCAAAGAGATATGGGCGCCTGAAATTCATTTTTTGCAAGGTAAATGGTACGCTTATTTTGCCGCCGACAGCGGTAGTAATTTCACACACAGGATCTATGTTTTGGAGAATGCATCTCAAGATCCTTTGCAGGGAACATGGAGCATGAAAGGTGAATTAAACCTTCCGGAAAATAAATGGGCGATTGATGCAAGTGTGTTCGAAAACAAAGGAAAGATGTATGTTATCTGGAGCGGATGGAAGGGAAATGTAAATGGTGAACAGGATATTTTCATTGCGCAGTTAAAAAATCCATGGACAGCAGAAGGCAAACGAACATTGATTTCTGCGCCTACCTTTAAATGGGAAACGAATGGAGATTTACACAATCCAAATGATGTAAAGCATGTAAATGTCAATGAAGGGCCGGAGATTTTAAAACACGGCGACAAAATATTTTTGATCTATTCTGCCAGTGGTTGCTGGACCGATTATTATGCGTTGGGAATGCTAACAACAAGTGTAGATGCAGATTTAATAAAAGCTTCCTCATGGATAAAATGTGATCATCCTGTTTTCAAGCAATCTCCCGAAAATCACGTATACGCGACCGGCCATAATTCATTTTTCAAATCGCCTGACGGAAAAGAGGATTATATTTTATATCATGCAAACGATGCGCCCGGAGAAGGTTGCGGTTGGCATCGTTCACCTCGTGCACAAAAGTTTACATGGAATGAGGATGGTTCTCCAAACTTTGGTGAGCCTGTACCAGCAGGAGTGGAGCTGGCTCTTCCTTCAGGAACTGAAGTTTCAGAAATACGAAAAAATCCGGTACTTAATACGAATTTTCCAGATCCGACGGTGATAAATATCAACGGCAGTTATTACGCTTATGCTACCAACAGCATGCATGATGGTAAAATGATTAACATACAAATGGCTACATCCGACGATTTATTCAATTGGACGTATGAAGGCGATGCATTGCCACAAAAGCCAATATGGGCGAGCAATACACAACGTTTTTGGGCGCCGGATGTGTTATATGATTCTTCCATTAGTGAATACGTAATGTTTTATAGCGCACAAAATAATGATACCAGTCTGAATATGTGTATCGGAGTTGCTTTTTCCAAAAATCCAGGAGGACCGTTTCATGATTCAGGAAAGCCAATTTTGGAGGGGAAAGATTTTAAAAATATCGACCCTATGGCAATGATTGATCCTCAGACAGGAAAACGATTGTTGTATTGGGGATCTGAATTTGCGCCTATAAAAGTTCGTGAATTAAACGACGACTGGAAAAGTTTTAAAGAAGGATCCACGGCTACTTCGATAATGTTTCCGGGAGTAGAAAAGGATTATACAAAGCTGGTTGAAGGTGCATGGGTAGATTACCATGATGGGAAATATTATTTGTATTATTCGGGTGATAATTGTTGTGGCGATAATTCAAATTATGCAGTTATGATAGCCCGTGCTCATAATGCTTTTGGCCCGTTTGAAAGATTGGGTGAAGCAAACGGAAGCGGTAGCAGTGTTATTCTTCAAAAAGACAGTACCTGGACTGCGCCGGGACATAATTCTATTTTTAAGGACAATAACGGAAATTCATGGATTGCTTATCATGCCATTTGGAAAAATGAAGCAGAAGTGGAAAAAGCAAAACATGAAAATAAATATGTCAGAAGGGTGATGTGTATTGAGCCCGTGATTTATACAAATGGCTGGCCGATTGTTGAAAAAAAATATTAGTCATCCAATCCTTTTCCATCTAATATTTTCGGCAAATATTTTTCCACCCTCGCTTCCCTTGTTTTCGATTGTTTCGGCTGTGAAAAATAAAAAATATAGGCTCTTTGTCTTCCCGGTGTGAGGGCTTCAAAAGCAGTTTTTAATGAAGATATTTCAGTCAATTTGTTCTGAAATTCTTCAGGAACAGGGAAATCTTTTGTCTTTTTTAAAGGTACTTTTAAACCTGCTTCTTCCACTTCAACTGCCTGGTAGATGTATCCTTTTATTACCGGAGCCATTTTCACAATTTCCTGTAAATTGGTAAACCTGATCTGCCGTGCCGACTGCACATTTTCTGTTTGTTGGATTAAAATGTTTTCCGGATCATTCAATAAAGCTCCTTTAAAAAACAAAAGAGCGTAGTATTCTTTAAATACATGAATTAACACAATATTTTTTCCTTCAAACGTGTAGCAGGGACAACCCCATTTCAATTCTTCTTTGAGATCACAATCCAGAACGATTTTTCTTAATTGCTGTGTTTCTTTTTGCCATTTGCCTTTATTAAAATAAAAATCAGCCTTTGTATTCATTGTGTTCATTTAAAAAATAGTAAAATTTAAACATGTAGCAAGCCGCGAAATCCCCTCGCAGCGTAATATGATTCTGCTCCATTATGATAAAGAAACACCGTGTCGTACCGACGATCACAAAAAAGAGCACCACCTAATTTCCGGATAGCTGCAGGCGTTTTCACCCAACTTGACGTTTTCAAGTCAAACTTTCCAAGCTGTTGCAGCCCGCGGTATTGTTCTTCTGTTAAAAGCTCAATGCCCATTTCAGAAGCCATATCAATGGCGCTATTCGCCGGCTTATATTCTTTCCTTGAATTCAGCGCTTCACGGTCGTAACAAAGGCTTCTACGGCCTTTTGGACTTTCTGCGGAGCAATCATAAAAAATAAATCCGCTTGTCTTTTTATCTTCGCTAACGATTACGTCCGGTTCACCGCCCGTTCTTTCCATTTCA
>JAHEZB010000185.1 GCA_023251285.1 Chitinophagaceae bacterium
ATCGTATCTTCCTTGGAAGATACGATACACATGCGCCAACTTCACCGTTTGGACGTTTCCAACTTGGCGATGCAGGTCTGAGTAATAATTACGGATTACTAGGTTATGATATTATTGCCCATAGAGGTTACCCGGTTTACGATAATTCTAATCCAAAAATTAACCCGGATTTAAGCCAGGCAGCCCAATTTTTTACTATCTTCAATAAGTATACTTTGGAAATGAGGTATCCGTTCAGCACGAGCGCCAGCAGCACCATTTATGGTCTCACATTCTTTGAAGCTGCCAATGGATGGTATAGTTTTAAAGATTATAATCCATTTAAATTGCGCAGATCTGTGGGAGTTGGAATGCGCTTCTTCCTGCCGATGTTTGGACTACTTGGATTTGATTATGGAATCGGTCTGGACAGGATTACTCCTGGTGGCGGATTAAAAGGCGCCGCTAAATTTACCTTTATGCTTGGGCAGGAACCCGAATAGTCAGTTGAATGTTCCATGCTAAAAGTAGGAACGGGAATCCTGATTATTTATTGGTTTGCTGAACTATTGATTGAGTCAGAATTGAAGGAAGATTTCAATAATTTTAAAGAATAAAAAAGAATCAATATGAAAAAGTTACTTTTTATTTTTTGCATCTGTTTTGTTTTTGTAACCAATACCAATGCACAACGATATGCAGTGATTGATTCAAAATATATTCTGAGCAAACTGCCGGAGTACAAAGATGCGCAGGATAAATTGGATCAGTTCAGTAAAATGTGGCAGCAGGAGCTTGATCAGAAATCGGCTGATCTTGATAAAATGTATAAAGATTATGATGCAGAAAAAGTAATGTTGAGCGATGAGTTGAAGAAAAAAAGAGAAGATGAAATTTATAATAAAGAAAAAGAATTGCGGGATTTGCAACGCCAGCGATTTGGCTACCAGGGCGACCTTTTCAAAAAGCGCGAAGAGTTGATAAAACCAATACAGGACAAGGTTTATAACGCCATACAAAAATTGGCGGTAGCAAAACTATATGATTTCATTTTAGATAAAAGTGAAGGAATTACCGTTATATTTGCCGACCCAAAACTGGACAAGAGCGATGATGTCCTGAAAGAATTGGGTGTTAAATAATTGTCAAACAAAAAAGCGCATGCAGCTTAAAACAGGATTTTAAACACTTTATAAAAAACAAACCTAAAAACAAAAATGAAACAATTTCTCACCATCCTTCTTATTTCAGCCGGAATATTTGGATTCTCAACGACCACTAACGCTCAAAAGATTGGCTACATAAGCGCTGACGAAATCATTCAGCTGATGCCCGAAGCCGCCACTGTTCAGCAACAGCTTGATCAGTATCAGCAATCTTTGTATCAAAATGCACAAGACAAACAAAACGCTTTTAATGAGTCTTTACAAAAATTTATAAAAGATTCATCCACCATGAGCCCAAGCCTGAAAGAAGTAAAAAGAAGTGACCTTCAGAAACAAAGCCAGGAACTGGCTGGTGCACAACAAAAAATTCAAAATGATTTTGAACAAAAAAGACAGGAACTTTCCGCTCCAATTCAGAAGAAATTGCAGAATGCAATAGAAGAAGTAGCAAAAGAAAATGGCTATACTTATGTAATGCCAAGAGAAGCTTTGATTGTAATGCCTTCTACGAATGACATAGGTCCATTGGTGATAAAAAAACTGGGTTTAAAACAAGCGTCAACAACAAGCCCGGCCAAAAAATAATAAAGTAATAAAGAATATTTTACCGAGCCACCCATTAAACCGGGTGGCTTGTTTATTTTTGGCAAATGAAGAGATCTCCGATCGGCGTATTTGACTCAGGCTATGGCGGGCTTACGATTTTAAAAGAAATAAGAACTTTACTGCCGCAATATGATTTTATTTATCTCGGAGATAATGCAAGAACGCCTTATGGCCCGCGCTCTTTTGACACGGTATATGAATATACTTTGCAATCGGTAAAATGGTTGTTTTCACAAAATTGCCCGTTGATTATACTGGCATGTAATACCGCGTCGGCAAAAGCTTTGAGGACAATTCAACAATTATATCTTCCTGAATTTGACAAAGAAAAAAGAGTGCTTGGAGTAATAAGGCCAACTGCAGAGATTATCGGAAATTATTCTTCGTCAAAAAATATAGGAGTACTTGGCACAAAAGGAACCGTAAAATCTGAATCATACCTGATTGAAATTGAAAAATCTTTTCCGGGAATAAAAGTGTTTCAACATGCTTGCCCGATGTGGGTTCCGCTGGTAGAAAATAATGAATACAATTCTGAAGGAGCTGACTTTTTTATAAAAAAAGATCTTAATCTTTTGTTGACAAAATCATCTGAAATTGATGCCGTTTTACTGGCTTGTACACATTATCCATTACTTTTAAAAAAAATTAAAAAGTTTTTACCGGAAAATATTAAAGTCATTTCGCAGGGAAATATTGTCGCCAGAAGTTTACAGGATTATTTAACCCGCCATCCTGAAATTGATTCAAAATGCAGCAAAAATGCGACTTTAGAATTTTATACAACAGATTCCCCGGAAGATTTTGATAAACATTCTGAAATATTTTTTGGAGAAAAGGTAAATTCAAAACACACTGATTTGTGATATTTCCGGAAAACAAATTCCCGTTATTTCTTGTTTTGCTGCTCCAAATTTTTTTCATCAAGACAAATCTGTGTAGTGAGTCACCACTTCTCTGATTTCTGTTCGTGTTAATTCGTGAATTTCATGGCAAAAAATCTTTTCCTACCCGCAAAAAACAAAAATATTTTATTACTTTTGCAGCCCTTTCACAAACAGCAGGGATGGTGCCCGGCTGAAAAGATGGAAACAATTTTATTTAAAAGGAAAAACATTAAACAATGCCAGGAAAAAAACGTACTTACCAGCCGCACAAGCGTCGTCGCAAAAGTGTACACGGTTTCAGGGAGCGCATGTCAACCGCAAATGGCCGTAAAGTTTTGGCAAGCCGTAGAAAAAAAGGGCGCCATAAACTGACCGTTTCTGATGAACACGGAAGTAAAAAATAATTGATTTAAACGGATACATAAAAATTATTCAGGAGTAACAAAAGTTGCTCCTTTTTTTGTACTTTTTATCCTGCTTTTTTAACAGAGTGCGTTTTTTGGAAAAACATTTGTTGAGTAACTTGCACGGAACCTGTTGAAGGTTATCCGTACAATGTTCACTGGTTGGCAACCTTCAGCTTTCAACTTTCAAACACATGCGACTCCATCATTTTTCCAAATACGACCCCAACGAAAATAATAAAACACCTTTTCAGAATCTGCTGGATATTTTCATGCAATTGCTCACCTATACGAGTGGAGATGTGGGCGAAGCTTTGAGCTGGCTTACCGAGTTGGATAAACAATATGAGCTCACGAACAACGAGTATGGAATGGGCGATTTTATTGATGAGTTGAAAGACAAAGGCTACATTGATGAAAACAAGGACAAGGGCGAAATAAAAATCACTCCGAAAACCGAACAGGGAATCCGGAAACGCAGCCTGGAAGAAATTTTTGGCAAATTGAAAAAATCAAAAACCGGCAATCATCAAACATTCAAACCAGGAAACGGCGATGAGATCAATCCGGAAACAAGGCCGTTCCAGTTTGGCGACACTTTGGAGCAAATTGATTTTACTGAATCCATCCGAAACGCACAAATCAATCACGGCACCGAAAGTTTTATGATGCAGGAAGACGATCTGGAAATACGTGAAACTGATTTTAAAGCACAAACCTCTACCGTTTTGATGATTGATATTTCTCACAGCATGATACTTTACGGTGAAGACAGAATTACACCTGCAAAAAAAGTGGCGATGGCGTTGAGCGAACTCATCACTACAAAATATCCAAAAGATACCCTCGATATTGTAGTTTTTGGAAATGACGCCTGGACAGTAGAAATAAAAGATCTTCCTTATTTGCAAGTTGGCCCTTATCATACAAATACCGTCGCCGGTCTGGAACTCGCCATGGATATTTTGAGAAGAAGAAAAAATCCGAACAAACAAATTTTTATGATCACCGATGGAAAACCGACCTGTTTGAAAATAGGAAAACGGTATTATAAAAACAGTTTTGGTGTTGATAGAAGAATCTTAAACCGTTGCCTTAATCTTGCAGCTCAATGTAAAAAATTAAAAATTCCGATTACCACTTTTATGATCGCCAGCGATCCTTATTTGCAAAAATTTGTAACGGAATTTACAGAAACGAATAATGGCAAAGCATTCTTTGCATCACTCGATAGACTGGGCGCTTTTATCTTCAGGGATTTTGAAAGCGGAAAGAGGAAAACTGTTTATTAAATCATTGGATTATCCGGATAACAGGTCTTAGTTGAATGATTCCACAAATAAGTTGGTAACTTCCGTAAAAGAAAGAAGAATTTAGAAATAATCAGAGAAAATTAGAAAACAAAAAATGAACATCGAAAATATAAAAACCTTAGGCGATTTAAAACAAATTAATTACAAACCAAGGTCAGTAAAAGAAGAATTACGCGAGAATCTTATTAAGAAGATTGGAAAAAAAGAAATTACTTTTCCTGGAATTATTGGTTATGAAGATTCAGTAATTCCCGATACTGAAAGAGCATTATTATCCCGTCATAATATTTTGTTTTTGGGCTTGCGCGGACAGGCAAAAACGAGAATGGCACGGCAAATGATCGATTTGCTGGATGAATATATTCCTGTTGTTGAAGGAAGCGAAGTGAACGATGATCCTTTCAAACCATTGAGCAAATATGCCCGCGACCTGGTAAAAGAAAAAGGCGACAAAACGCCAATTTCATGGTTGCATCGGAGTGAACGTTATGGAGAAAAGTTGGCGACTCCCGACGTAAGCGTTGCAGACTTAATTGGAGATATTGATCCGATAAAAGCAGCGAATCTAAAACTCAGTTATGCAGATGAAAGAGTGATCCATTACGGCATTATTCCACGCAGCAACCGTGGTATTTTTGTCATCAATGAATTGCCGGATTTGCAGGCCAGAATCCAGGTTTCTTTGTTTAATATTTTGGAAGAAGGTGATCTGCAGATTCGTGGTTTCAAATTAAGATTGCCTTTGGATATTATGTTCGTATTCACCGCCAATCCGGAAGATTATACCAATCGTGGTGCGATTGTTACGCCTTTAAAAGATCGCATCGAAAGTCAGATTCTTACCCATTATCCGACAACGATTGAAAACTCCCTCTACATTACTGAACAGGAAGCCACCGTGCACAGCGACCAGGTAAAAAAAGTGCAGGTGAGTGACCTGGTAAAAAGATTGATTGAGCAGGTTGCGTTTGAAGCGCGCGGAAGTGAATTTGTGGATAAGAAAAGCGGTGTATCGGCAAGGCTTACTATCTCTGCTTACGAAAATTCGGTGAGCGCTGCAGAAAGGCGCGCAATCAGGAATAAGGAAAAAGAAACGCAGGTTTGGATAAGCGATCTTACCGGCATTATTCCATCGATAACCGGAAAGATAGAATTGGTTTATGAAGGCGAGCAGGAAGGCCCTTACCAGGTAGCTTATAATTTATTACAAAAAGCGATTCGGACCCAGTTTGTAAAATATTTTCCCAATCCCGAGACTTATAAAAAAAGGAAAACAAGGGAATCTGTCATTGAAGAAAACCCCTATAAAGCAATCACTCGTTGGTTTGATGCTGGCAATCAATTGAACATATCTTTCGACTTAAAAGA
>JAHEZB010000186.1:0-2603 GCA_023251285.1 Chitinophagaceae bacterium
ATCTCCAATTTTACTTCCCATATTTCCATCCTGAATAAAATTTAAGGAAGTATTTTCAATCCAAACAGCTTCTTCTTTGGCTTCAATATTTTTTAATTGATGAGAAGAAATATTTTTTTGCAACAAATTGAAATTTTTTGCATCCGGTTCAAAACATACAATATGAGCGGTCGGACAAATACGTTTCAAATATATTACGCTTAGTCCGATATGCGCTCCGCAGTCAATTATGTAAGCATTCGGGGGGAGTTCTTGATTATAGACACCTTCAATAAAAATCTCTTTCAACCCATGTAAATATTCCCAACCACCATAAAAAAATGTTTCATGGTGTAATAATTTATGAGAATGAATTTGATCAGCAGACAGATGTTTTAAATACTTTAATTTAAGCCAATTTATGTTTACGTTGCGGTAAGGATTTGTAACTGATTTACTGATTCTTAAATTAATTCCATTAAGTAAATTTTTAAAGAAAGAGTTATATACCGCCATTTGGGATAATTTTGGGCAAATTAATACATCGCATACTATCTACCAATGATATCTGTACTTATATGTTCCGTAAATCCTGGTTTATTAGAAAAGGTAACCGAAAATATTCGCCACAGCATAGGCATTCCTTTTGAAATTTTATCTTTCGATAACCGCATTGCAAAGAAGGGAATTTGCGAAGTATACAACCAGCTTGCTTCAAAATCGAAATTTGAATACTTGTGTTTTATACATGAAGACGTATTACTAAGAACAGAAAATTGGGGCAGAATTATCACCGAAATTTTCTTGTCTCATCCACGAACGGGTCTTGTAGGAATCGCCGGAAGCAAATACAAATCTGCTTATTTTTCCGGCTGGTATACTGGAGTTACAGAATTGGATTGCGCCAGTTATATTCATCAGTATTCTTCAAAAACAGAACAGGTTTTATTATCTCCTTCTGGAAATAAACTCGAGGAAGTCGTTTGCATTGATGGAGTATTTATGTGTTGCACAAAAACTTCGTGGAATAAGATTCTCTTTGACGAGAAATTATTAAAGGGTTTTCATTTTTACGACATCGATTTTTCACTTCGGTTAGCACATGAATATAAAGTATTGGTAACTTTTGATATTGAGTTGGTTCATATTACTACTGGCGGTGACTATAGCAATAATTGGGTCCAAACTGCCATTTTATATCATCAGAAGAAGAAAGAAGTTCTTCCATTCTCAAAAACGTCGATAAACATAAAAAGAATTGACAAAAAAGTAATTATTACAACCCTGGATCATCTTAAAAATTACAAGATAGATTTGTCAAATAAAATAAAGTGGATTGTCTTTCAGAAGTTATATTTGAATCCATCATTCTACTATGCCATTTTGAAATTTATTCTCTACGAACCTTGGGGTTTAAAAAAAATCCATTCTAATCGAAAAACTAAATGAAAGTTACTCCCCTCATCTCCATCTGCATTCCTGCTTATAAACACATTGATTATTTAGAAAGATTATTAAATTCCATTTCAACTCAAACGTTTAAAGATTTTGAAGTAGTGATCACAGATGACAGTCCGGATGATGGTGTGGAAATTCTTTTGAAAAAAATCAGCCCAAATTTTACAGTTTACTATTATAAAAACAAAATTGCATTAGGCACTCCCGAGAACTGGAATGAAGCGATTCGAAAAGCAAATGGTGATTGGATCAAGATTATGCATAATGACGACTGGTTTGCAACTGACCACGCTTTGCAAGTTTTTTATGATGCTACACAACAGAATCTGACTGCAGATTTTTTCTTTTCTGCTTTTCAAAATGTAAACGTTGATTCAGGAAAGAAAGAAGTTGTAAGATTATCCTTTACTGATAAATTATTTTTAAAAAGCAATGTATACAATCTTTTAAAAAAGGTTTACATTGGAAATCCAAGCTGCACAATGGTACGCAAAAATTTGAACATCTGGTATGATAAACGGTATAAATTTATCGTGGATTTTGAGTACTATATCCGCGTTATCCGTCAAACAAAAATCCCTGTTTATATTGACAAGGTGCTTTTAAATATTGGGTTTCACAGCGAACAGGTTACAACTTATACCAAGTACAACCCCGAAATTCAAATTCCGGAAAATATGACTTTTTTAAACGAGCAGAAAAAGGATATTTTGAAAAATATCATTGTTTTTGATTATTACTGGAGATTAATCAGAAATCTTAAAATTAACACGCAGGAAAAACTTTATTCTTTTTTGGGCAATATAAAACCAACAGGAAAAATAATTTCTATAATCAATTTTCAAAAAAAATCCCTGCTGGTTTGCTGAAAATTGGCATTGTTTCCAAATTTTTTATGTTGATTCTATATTCTTTTGAATATTTCTCAGACAGTAAGCAATTATGAAAAACGAATCATTTGATTTTATTTTAATTGATACACTACAACCAGCTTCATAAAGAACAAAAGGAAATGTTACAAAAAAAATGATTTTGTAAGTCATCCAGTAAGCAAAGTAAAGGAAGAGATTTTCAATTACCACCACCTCTCAAAATTCAAGTCAGCTATAATTTGCTGCTTTTTCACAAAAGATCAACAGTCAGGCATTGGCCAGTCCAAGGCAGAC
>JAHEZB010000186.1:2613-5710 GCA_023251285.1 Chitinophagaceae bacterium
TAAGCGAAAATTCCACAATTTATTTTTCCACGTTTTACCCAAATATTTTTTTACAACTACAGTACTTTCTTTTAAAGACAGGTTATATTCCTCAGTACTGATTCCGCCCGGTTTTGAAATAGCTAGAATTTCCGGTATAAATAAAAAATTTTCATTTCTGATCCTTGCAACAAAGTCAAAGTCCATTGCGATTTTGAAAGAATTATCGTACAAACCGTACTTATCGTATAGTTTTTTTTTCACGTACATGGTTTGATGATTCAAACTTCTCATTCCCCTGTACAGTTTTTTCGGATCAAAAGGTTTTCCCAGCGTTACCCAAATCCCACTACGCAAATATTTGTATTTGCCGTGAAGCCACATTAGTTCATGGTCTTCTTCAAACTTTTCCAGAACGGTCTTCAGAACATTTTTATCATATAAGCAATCTCCAGAGTTGAGCAATAAAATAATGTCTCCGGTTGATTTTTCAATCCCTTTGTTAAAGGCATCGGCAATACCTTCGTCTCTTTCAGAAAAAATTTTTCTGTAAGACGCCTGGTTATTTTTCAAAAAATAATCTTCAATCTGACTGTTCGTAGAACCGTTTATAATCAAATGTTCAAACGGAAGAATAGTTTGTTTATCTACAGATTTGCATGTATCCAAAACTTCCTCCAGATTATTGAAACAAATCGTTATGATTGATAATTTGGTCAATTCAGTTATGGAATATTTAGAAACTGTTAAAACACATGCGCATCCGGTTTTTGCTTTTTCCGCGCATAGAAAACGATCGTTACAATGATCAATAATCCAACCAGAATATTTGCGATGATGCTAATCAAACGACCTGTGTAAAAAGATTGTGGTTCAAATCTGAATTCGATATTATGGTTTCCGGCAGGAATATACATGCCGCGTAAAACATAATCGGTTTTTACGTAATCCGCTTTCGTTCCATCAATAAACACATCCCATCCTTTAGGGTAATATACTTCACTAAAGACTGCAAATTGCGGCGTTGGCGCAGAATATTTGTAATTAATTTTATCATTGAGATTTTCTACGAGCTTGATTGAAGCTACAGAATCATAATGAGGAGCTGCAGGAATTTCAGATTTAAATTTGCTTTCTACAACCGCAGTATCTTTTAAATCCGTGCTATCCAATGAAGCCATTTCCTGGTCAGCATTTTCAACGAACTTGATTCCTTTCACCAACCAGCAATTTCCAAAAGCATTTGGATTTAATTGAGCAACCGGTTTTCCTGTTTGCGGGTCCTGAACAATAAAATACTTGGTATTCAGCATGTCGAAAACCTGCATATTTCCTTTGCTTAATTGACGCGTAATGATGTCGTTATATAGATCCAATTTTGCAGGATGATAGCCACCAATTGCATTAAAATGATAAGGCGTAATACCATCGCTGAAGGGATCGCCGGTTGTTTCATTAAATACCCTGAAGTTCGCATGATCAGGATCTTTCAAAATTTGTTGATCTGCCTGGGTAGGAATAAATGCAGATTCAAAATCTTCGGGCTCTACAAATTTTTCCGGGTTTAAATACCGCATGGCCACGCCAAGCAAATCATATCCGCTTAAAACGATCAAGGCGCCGACCAGGATTGTTGCAGAAACTTTTTTCTTCAAATACAATCCCATCAAAAGAACTGCAAGCCCGATTAATATAAATGACCGCAACAGATCACTTCCCATCAAACTTTTACGATCACTTTGCAAAGCAGAAATAATGCTTCGGCTTGTTTGATCAGCCTGCTGTTCTAATTGCGGCGGTGCTTGTTGTCCGGCAGGCACGTGCATCATGTTTTGTTTGATTCCATCTCTGAGCGATTTGTCATTTGGACCGGTGAATGAAGCAGTCATATAAAAACCGGCAAGCAAAACGAAAATGACGCCCGAAATAATCGCTGTCGTTTTTAATTTTTTCCAGGTTTCCTCCGCATTTATTTCAGGAGAAATAAATTTACTCAATGCAAGAACTCCAAGCAATGGAAAACACAATTGCGGGATTACCAATGCCATGGTTGGCGCACGAAACTTGCTGTAAAAAGGAAGATAATCGAATAAGAAATAATTCAATCCTTTTAAGTTGGCTCCATAAGCAAGTAAAACTCCAACGATACTTGCTGCAATCAGCCACCATTTGTACCATGATTTTAAATATACAATTCCGAAAATAAACAGCAGGCATATAATCGCTCCAAAATAAACCGGCCCTGAAGTTCCGGGCTGCTCACCCCAATAAGAGTAATGATCTTCATATTGCAAAGCCTGATCTTCGGGTACACCCAGTTGCGAAAATTGTTCAACAAATTTTGAATTAGGACTGTATTCATCCCCGCCATTGCTGCCACCATATAAACCTGGAACAATGAAGGTAAATGTTTCGCCAAAACCCAGGCTGTAGCGGAAAGCGTAATCTTTATCAAGGCCTCCCTTTGTTTTATTTCCGGCAATTTCCTGGGTCAATTCTGATTTTCCGCCGCGCATACTTTCTTTTGCATATTCATACGTTGGCATCATAGAAACAGCGCAACAGGCTAAGCCGATAATTCCGGCCAAAAGTCCAAAGGCTGCGCTTTTCACGGCTGTTCTCAGCTGCTTTTCACGATAACTTTTTATAAAAAAAGCAATGGTCATAATCAGCGCAGTAATCAAAGTGTAATAAACAATCTGCACATGATTTTGTTCGATCAGAAAGGAAGAAAATAACGCGGTGATGGTAAAGCCAATCAAATATTTTCGTTGGAACAGCAAAAGCAAACCTGCTAATACTGCCGGCGCATAAGCAATGGACATCATCTGTGTATTGTGTCCTACTGCAATAATTATCGGATCAAAAGTGGAATAGGCATAAGCCAATCCACCGAGAATACTGACCCACGGATTGGCACCGGCGACAAGGCAGAAAAAATAAAAACAAATACAGGCTAAAAAGAAAAAACTGATTGGAATAGGAAGCCCTAAAGAAATGACCGAAGACAAGTAACTAACAGAAATTTTTGTTCGCGGATCCATCGCAATCTGGTATGCAGGCATCCCGCTAAACATACTGTTTGTCCATAAGGGATAATGGCCATATTTATCTTTAA
>JAHEZB010000187.1 GCA_023251285.1 Chitinophagaceae bacterium
GATAAGTTTTATATTCCATCAAAACCCTTCCTCCATCTGAAAACTTTTTCCACAATTCATCGGTTTCTATTTCGGTCTCGCAGGTTACAAACAAAGATATTGATGGATTAAATTGGAAAACAGGGCCGCCATTCAGCACCATAAATTCCTGGTCATTCAAAGTGAATGATGCAGCCATCAGTGAATCTTTTCGCTGCCCCGATGCCTTTGCCGCTTCTTCATTATAATAGCTTTTAGATGTTATTTGAGAATTTTTAAAACAGCTTATATAAAAATTCATCGCCTCTTCAGCATCGTGTGCAAACCAAAGAAAAGGAGCGATTCTTTCGGTCTTGTTTTTATTGGTGTCTGTTGATTCCATGTGTTTTATTTTTAAAAAGTACAAAAAGATTTTTTAAAACATTTCTTAAGATTGAACTTCCCGTACCCGGATTTACAAATCGACTTTCGCACATCAACGGATGGCGCGATAATAATAAATATATGATACTACAAGCAGGACAAACATGATCAGCGGAGAAAAAGTATTTGCCACCCATCCATCTACTGACAGATAGGCAATAAATGCAGAAATAAAATCAATTCCAAATGCCACATATACCCATTCTTTGATGCGCTTATTTACCGGTATGATGAGCAGAATTCCTCCGATCAAATGCCCGATACTTACTTCCCATCTGAACCATTCAGGCAAACCTAAATGACGGGTACCTTCAATAGCAGCCGGGCTATTTATGAAAAAAGCTCCGGAAATTTCGAATAAGGAGATCAGACCGGTTGAAATCCAATAAATGATTTTGCTTGTTTTGTTTTTTTTGGTAATATTTTCGGCCATAATTGCTTTGGATGATTAATTTTTTGATTTATTAATTTTAAGTCATTTATAAATAGCAGCACTCCGAACACCAGCACCTCCTTTATAATCCTTTTCTACAAAAATAACCGTATGCGTTTTCTTCTTTAGGGTGCAAATGCGTCTTTTGTGAAGGTTGATTACGACAAAAAATTCATAAAGGAAACGGGCCGGTAAAACCCTTGCTTCTTTATTTTTTTTACGGATATAGTATTCGCTTCTATGTCGAAGTCAATTTAAAAAGTACCGGGAGTTATAATAAATATTGCTAAAACTTTGGATAACTTAAATAGAAGTATTACTTTGGACGCGTAATTCCGTAGGCAATTTCTCAAAACAAAACGAGAAAAAGGATGTTGAGAATGAGTGAGTTGCCATAATCTGCGCCAATATTCTAAAGCTTATGAAAGGCTAACAGCTAAATCCAATGACTTATAAGTTTTGCGTATAATGTTGTATTTGTAATAACAGCATTGAAAGAAGCGATGTTTACTTTTGGTTTTCATTTACAGGAAGAATTTTAAAAGATTGATTGCTAAGTATAAGCGTTTCCAATTTGAGAAAACAATGCTTTTGGAAATAACGTAAACAAATTCAAACAGATCTTTTGAAGCTGACACCTGGTTTCTAAAATAAAGCTGTTTCAAGCGCCCATAACCAAAACTTTGAAATGCCTGTTGCAGTCTAAATTTTTAATTCGAACTACTCAAAAAATGAACACAGAATTTTTAATATCCAAAATGATCAGAATACAATAAGCAGTGGTTTTATTATTCAGAAAAATTACATACTTCTGACCTAATCCGGCAAAACAAAAGAAATAAACGCTGAACTTTTTCGTTGCAAAAAATTAAAAATATTGATTAGATGAACTTATTTGACACATCGATTGTACATTATCTCATTAAAACATCCCAATACACGCCAACATTTACTTCCTTGATGTTGTTTCTTGTTGACAATGCGCTTTTAAAGGGTGGCGTTGTCGTATCAATGCTTTGGTACCTGTGGTTTAGAAAAAGTGACGGGATGACCTTGACGAGGGAAAAAGTGATTATTTCCGTCATTTCATGCATCATTGCCATATTTATAGGGAGATTATTGGCACGCGTGCTTCCCTTCAGGTTTAGACCTTTGGTGGATCCCGCCTTTGCACAGTTTTACCACAACAAGTCTATGGCAGATAGTTTTGATATGGCCAGCTCATTTCCAAGTGATCATGCCGTAATGTTTTTCGCCCTGGCCACTGGCATTTTCTTAATATCAAAAAAACTGGGACTATTTGCTTATTTATATGTATTCTTTGTAATTTGCTTTCCGAGGGTTTATTTGGGATTACACTATCCAACAGATATTTTGACCGGGGCAATTGTTGGTATTATAACTACACTGGTTTTCGCTTCTCCAAAATTATGGCATCCGTTAACCGAAAGGATAATACGGATTTCAAATAAATATACCGGCCTTTTTTATGTCTTTTTCTTTTTGTTTTCTTTTGAAATCAGCACCTTGTTTGACTCGTTGCGCGCAATTGTTCATTTCTTATTTTCCGGTTTATATGAAAGCATCTTGGGACGACACGCAGATAGAATGGCGCAAATATTTATTGATACCATCAGGCACTTCCATTAATTCTTTCTAAGTGAGGATGAGATTGAATTTGTAATATCCTAATCCCGGAATTCAGCATACGGACAAATATGTTGTTTTTGTAATCGTCTTTTTTATCAACCTTTCAACCCGCCGAAGAAAGCGTAGCCGCTGTTTCTCAAAACTTCAATTCCAAACTTCCCTTTAATCCAAACCTGCAAATACCCGGATTGTTCAAATAATTCAATCTCCAAACCGCATCTATTCTTATCAAATGAAAAATGTTGTCAATGCCAACGCCTGTTTCCATGTAAGGGGTTTTATCAGGAATGGTGAAATGGTAATTGATACTGCTGTCATAATATCCGTTCGCAATTTTATTTGCTTCCGACATGGTTCCCATCACTCCTTTGAATGTAACAAGCGACCTCCATTTAAGTTTTTTTAATAAAGGAACATATTTGAAGGGGAAGCTTCCAAAATTTTGCTGCACAGAGAGACTTGCATATTTGTCCGTTGCAAATTCATAACGGTTCATGTTGTTGAATGCATACTTGTTATAATAATAAGTGTCGTTGCCTTTCTGCACATCCAGCAAAATAACCGGAAGAATGCCGTTGGTAAAGCCTGCATTGATGGTATAAGACAACTGTCCTATTCTGCCATCAGTAAAATCGTGTTGAATATTCAGATTCCATTTGCTGTAGTCAAAATTACTTTTTAAAAAACCGGTATTGACTTTAATGCCTTTGGTATACCTGAGCGTTACGATCGGGTAATTACTTCCGAGACTGCTTCTTGTGTAATATTGGGTTATGTATTTTTCTTTATGGGAAAATCTCAAAGAAACGGTTGCCTCATTGACGGTGTAATCATCATTAACACCGGGTTTGGTAACAATATATGGAGCAAAATCGCCATACGTGTAGTACACATTGAAAAACGGTGTGATGGCACTGTTCTTTAATTCTGCCCCAATGCCGATGCCATTGTCGAAATATTTTTTGTATTTTATATCCGCATCTCTTCTGTTCAACAACCTGATCTCAGAATAACTAACCCTTCTTAAAAATGAAGCAAATACTGAATTTTGATCCAGCTCGTCCTGGTGTTCATACCCTGCAGAAATGTCGCTGGTATAAGTAAGCTTAAGTGTGCTCCATTGTTTGCGCGTTAATACAAATAAGGAACTGGCCAGGTAACGGAATTGCTTGTCTCTTGTTGACAAGCCGGCATATCCCCACAATTGAATATTTTGATTAAAAAGATGATTGGTTTCCAGTCCAAAAGTGTAGCGGTTTCCTTCTACTTTATTGTTGGTATAGACCGAATAAATATTTCCAAGGTCAACGGTTCCGGTGGTATAATAACCGGTACTTAACGCGGAGATAATTTTTCCATATGTAACGACTGCAGGAATTTTTGTAAGCGTATCCATCAGCTGGTAAACAGAATTTTCTGACCTGGTTAATGGCTCAAACCTGCTGCCGGTCCACGTTGAGGAATCGGTTGAAACAGGTACGCTTACCATTTCTTTTTTCTCAAAAGCGGTATCTATTGAATTATTATCCAAAATCGCGCCGCGGTATAAAGTTGTTTTCTTTACAACCGCTCCGGTTCTTTTCAACTGACGAATGCCCAGATCGAGATACAGAACAGTTTTTTGAGGGAAAAAATGCTGATCTGCCGCTTCAAAGTTTTGAGATATTTCAAACTTATCTACAAAATTAATGTTGGCGTTTTTATCAATATGCATCGTCACCGATTTGACGGCAAAAGAAGTATCAGTGATCCACATATAACCGTTGAACGTATTGCTGCCAAAGGATTTGGGCGCAAACTGAACCTGGATGCACCGGTGATGGTCGAAGACAACAGTATCCAGGATATGATACTCGTAAAAAATCAAAGCATTTTCAGAAATAGGACTGATAAAATTTACATCCGCAAGTTTGATATTGTTGTCATAAATATTGATATTTTTATAAAGACCATCGACATAAGTAAGGATCGATTTATTATCTATTCCTGAACTCTTAATAGCGGTATAATCATATCTTTCTTTACGCGGATTTTTTTTGTAATAATAATTCGCATTGCTTTCCGACAGGTAGACCGGCAATAGTTTTTGATTGTCGGCGGTAGTATCTGTGTTTTTAAAGGCGAAATCCAGGGGTTTTAACAGGCGGCTGTTCTGCAGTTTTTCAGGAATGTTTTTCAGGTCCACTTCTATTTTATCGTATACCTCGCATTCATAACTTTCGTTCTCAAATACATTATTATGCACTTTATTTTTGATCACATTTTTGATCAGTTTTTGCGCCCTGGTATATTTCGCTTTCACCGAAATGACTACAGCCTGCATGGTGGTTGAAAGCGGTTGAGCCGAAAAATCAATTTCCTGCTCCTTTGCTTTTGTTACCGGCTTTATAATCGTTTTATATCCGATCATGGACAAAGCAATAGAGTCTGTTTTGTCATCGATCGTAAAAGTATATCTGCCTTTTTCATCGGTGATTACGCCGGCTCCGGAGGTGAGCGAATAAACACTGCACGAAACCAAAGGCATCCTGGTCGCGGAGTCTATGATTTTTCCTGTAACCACTCGTTCCTGCGCAAAAATATTGCTACAAAAGGTTGACAGAAAAAAAATGAGCAAAGAGGATCGGAGAAAAAGGGTTATTATTTTCAAAAGGGTTTTTTGCGCTACAAATTTAATTCACAAAAACGCTTTTCAAAACTTTATGTTGTTTTTACGAAGAAATTACGATAAAACTTTAGGTTGCTGGACTTATACGAACAGTTTTCAAGCAATTTGGTTGTTATCTACAAAGTATTTTTCATGATCTTACCAAACAATTCATAAGAATGGATCTTGGCTGCCTGATCATAAATGTTCGATATGATCATGATCTCATCAATTTTTGCTTTGTCGATAAAATCCCCTATATCTTTTTTTACCGTCTGCGCACTTCCGATAAACGACAACGACAACATCTGGTTCAAAGCCACCTTTTGTTCCGCTGTCCAGATTTCTTCCATGTTCTCAACAGGCGGTTGAAGCGGTTTTCGGATGCCGGTGACAATTCCCAGAAACATTTGATATAACGAAGTAACCAATAAGTTTGCCTCCGCATCTGTATCAGCTGCAATCACATTTACGCAAGCCATCACATACGGTTTTTCAAGGTGCTTTGAAGGACGAAATAGTCTTCGGTATAAATCAATTGCCCCAAAAAACTGGCCCGGAGCAAAATGACTGGCAA
>JAHEZB010000188.1 GCA_023251285.1 Chitinophagaceae bacterium
AGCTCCTGGTGCGTTCCCATTTCCTTTATTTCACCTTTATCCAAAACCATTATTTTATTCGCTTTGCGAATGGTAGATAAACGATGCGCGATGACGATCGAGGTTCTGCCACTTATGAGTTTGTCAATCGCATGTTGTATCAGCATTTCACTTTCACTGTCAATAGAAGAAGTTGCTTCATCCAAAATCAAAATCGATGGATTATATAAAAGTGCACGGATAAAGGATAACAACTGGCGCTGGCCAAGAGAAAGTGTAGCGCCTCTTTCCATCACATTATAATCATAACCGCCGGGCAATTTCATCAGGAAATTATGAACGCCAATCATTTTCGCCGCTTCAATTGCCTGTTCTCTTTTGATAGCAGGATTTCTCAAAGTAATATTGTCCAAAACAGAACCGCTGAATAAAAAAACATCCTGCAAAACCACGGCTATCCTACTTCTCAGGAAATCAACATCATAATCTTTGATATTCCGATCGTCTATTTTTATTTCTCCTTTACTGATCGGATAAAGACGATTTAATAAACTGATGATTGACGTTTTGCCACTTCCCGTGTGTCCCACGATTGCGAGCGTTTCGCCAGGATTTATCTTAAAATTAATATTCCTTAAAACATAATTTTCTTTGTTGTAAGCAAACCACACATGTTTAAATTCCACTTCTCCTTTTATGATTCCGGAATGAATGCCGTTGTGCCTATTTGCGGTTACATCTTCGTTTTCCAAAACTTTAAAAACCCTTTCGCTTGCGACCATTCCCATTTGCAATACATTGAATTTATCAGCGATTTGCCGTAAAGGCCTAAACAACAAATTCAGGTACATAATAAAGGCAATGATTACACCTGCATTGGCTGAATAATTTCCACCCCACCAAACCAACAAACCAATAGAAAACGCTAGGACAATTTCAACAACAGGGAAAAAAACCGAGTACGCAAAAATCGCTTTGATATTTGCATTGCGATGTTGTTTGTTGATTTCATTGAACTTATTAAATTCTTTATCTTCGACTGCAAAAGCCTGTACCACACTCATTCCTGTAATATGTTCCTGAACAAAAGCGTTCAATGCAGCTACCGCATTTCTCACTTTTATAAACGATTTATTTACGCTTTCTTTAAAAAAATAAGTAGCAACGATGAGAATCGGAAAAGGTGCAAGACTTATCAGCGACAGCCGCCAATCCTCGAAAAACATAAACAACAAAATAGAAATAATGGACAACAAATCAGAGATGATCGGTATCAATCCGTTTGCAAAAATATCATTGATAGATTCTATATCGTTTATTGTCCTTGTGGTTAATGTTCCAATCGGCGTCTTATCAAATTGCCGGAGATTCAAACTCAATACTTTTTTATAAACGGTTACCCGCAAATCCTTTACTACCGTTTGTCCCAACCACGAGGTAATAAATCCGAAATAGAAGCGCAACGCAGTTTCCAGCAGCAACATCCCTATCTGGATAATAGTGATAAGAATAAGCCAATGCATGTTTTTATCCTTAATGAAAACATTTACTGTGTACTGAATCAAATACGGACGGAGTGGAGAAAGAACAGCAAGAATTATAGAAAGAAATATGGAGGCATAGATTTTATTTTTGTAAGGCAGCGCATACGCAAATACGTTTTTCAGAACAGTAAGATCCATTAATTTTTTACGCTGTTTCTTTTCCTCCATCGCACAAATTTAAAACGAAAAACGGAGATGAGATTTTTTTGAGAAGCGTAAAAAGCCGGTAATTCTATTTTGATGCGAAAAATCACAAAAACATTCATCCCAAAAAATTAAATAAAACCAAGAATCAACGATATTTATCTTTTTACTGATTTCATATTTTACTACATTTTATTTAACCTGAAAACAATCCCTGCATAATAATTTCTTCCCGGAGCTACATTATAATACCGGCCGGCGGCGGCATTAATATCATTACCAAGGCTGTACTTTGTATCAAAAAGATTATCCGCTCCTGCAAAAATTTCAACGCCTATTTTTTTCTTAATTTCTTTTTTGAAACCTATCCTTGCTCCTAAAAGATTATAAGAAGAAGCATAAGCGGAATTGGCATCGTTTAAGGCGATTTTGTCTGTATAATTGTAAGTAACATTCAGATAACAGCCGCTCTTTGATGTAAGATCAAGACCAGCCACCACTACATTTGGTGCTGTGCCGGGTAATTGATTCTTTGAAAAATCATCGGTTACCTGTTTAAAACTTCCATAATGAAAATCATGCAAAGCATAACTGCTCCATACTTTTGCTGAATTAATGAAGTTATGTGGCGCGGAAATGAACCGGTAAGAAACGTAACTTTCCAAACCTTTTTGTTTAACGGAACCCGCATTGACATAATAATAAACCCCATCCACATCTATGCGTTGTACAATGGTATTTTTCAGATCGAAGAAAAAACTACTCATATCAAAGAAGATCTTATTTTGTAAAAGCGTGCCTTTAATTCCTAACTCATAATCAGTTCCTTCTTCCGGTTGCAGATGGGTACCAAATAATCCATCGGAACGAAGTACTTCTGAAACGGTTGGAGGAGAGAATCCGCGGGAAATACTCGTATAAACAGAAACGTTTTTACCAATTTCTTTGAGAACTGCAATATGTGGTGGAAGCTGATTTTTAAAAATTCTTTCTTGTGTGGTAGATGGTCTTGCTGAAAGATGAACCATTTCGATGGATGATTTATTTAGGCTCACGCCGCCCGTAACCGTCCATCCATGGGCGAATTTTAAATCTGCCTGCGCAAAGAACATATATTGCCAGTTGTTTAAATTATCGTCGGATTGTAAAGAGTCGGCAACTCCGGATTTATTGCCATAATCCCTTGTATTAAAAAAGCCCTTTTGCGCTTCTGTTCCAAAGTCAAGCTGGAAGCTGGTTTTACCGATTTGCTTTTTATATTCAAAAACGCTTCTGCCGCCGAAATGAGGTTCTTTCCGCATTTCATATACTCTTATACCCGGATTGATAAAATCAGTGTAGGACCCATACAAAGAAGTGGTATTGTGCCAGTGATCATTAAATGCGTATTCATTGCTGAAGCCGATCAAAAAATTCTTTTGATAAATCGCCGCCTTGTTTTTCACTGCTCCCGGTTGAGATCCAGAACCGGGCCTGGCCTGTTTAGCATCAGCATTATATTGGGCAAGAGTTAATCCACCAGGTGTTTGGTAATAAAGATCACCATAAGACATGTAGGTATGCAGCGTTTGTTTGTCATTTATTCTCAATTCATTTTCCCAGGTAGCAATATCTTTCCGCATTTTTGATTGTTGCCTGTAGCCATCGCTCGTTTGATGAGAATAGTTGAAACTGTTTTTTCGCTTAGCATCACCGGCTTTTACATTGATATTAACGCTATTGGTATTAAAGCTACCGCTGGTATAATTAAGAGAAATTCCCTGTTGCCAGGCGGCAGGCAAAGTATGTATCAACATGGTGCCGCCAATGCCTGCTCCATACAAACTGCTCGTCGGCCCTTTGATAATTTCAAT
Organism: Chitinophagaceae bacterium; assembly: GCA_023251285.1. Lineage (GTDB taxonomy): Bacteria > Bacteroidota > Bacteroidia > Chitinophagales > Chitinophagaceae > Ginsengibacter. The sequence continues at coordinate 3,521 of JAHEZB010000188.1, forward strand.
GGAATTAAAATTATAAAAGCTCAGTTGATTTAAATAAGTATTACCGCTTGGATCAGTAAGTGGAATATCATTGAGATAAATCTTCACATCGCGTACACCGAATGGCGAACGTAAAGAACTACCGCGGATGTTGAGCCGGTAACTGCCGGGTGAACGCTCTTCCATGCTTACTCCGGGAATAATATTTAAAGCAGGTAATATGCTCATATTACTGAACCGGTTTAATTGTGCCTGCCCGGTAACGCTTACCGGAGCTGCCACATCAATCAACCTCCGGTTTTGTTCATAAGCTCTGACGATTACATTTTCCAACATTTTAACAGAATCAGCATTATTAACGGTTTGCGCGGCTACCGTATCTGCGAGAAATAAAAAAAAGATAAAAATAATTTTCATTCGAAACAATAATTCATTCAGACACAAAAGTAGCCCCAAAAACCTTCCGCTCCCTTGCATAAAATTTTGCTTTATTATTTTTAATAAATTCTTTTTGTGCTGCTGCTGCTTTTGGCAACATTTGTGTTCTTAAATGAGTCTTTACTGAAAAAATAAAAAAATGATAGATCCAAAAACAGTGTCGAACATTTTAAACGAATTAGGCGAAGACCGCGAAGATTATTTTAATGCCATTGCACCGCCGATCATGCAGACAAGCAATTTTGCTTTTAAAAAAGTGGACGATTTTCGCGATGCGCTTGAAAATGAATCTTCCCGGTATCTTTACAGTCGGGGAATAAATCCTACTGTGCAGATCCTGTCTCAAAAACTTGCTGCCCTTGATTGTGCTGAGGATTGCCTGGTTTTTAACAGTGGTGCTGCCGCGATTTTTACGTGCGTATTTGCGAATATAAAAAGTGGCGATCATATTATTTCTGTGGAGAAACCTTACACGTGGGCGCAGAAAATGTTTAATAATGTTTTACCAAGATTCAATGTATCTGTGACCTATGTAGATGGCAGAAATATTGAAAATTTCGAAAAAGCGATTCAGCCAAATACAACACTTATTTATCTTGAATCACCCAATAGCTGGAGTTTTTATTTACAGGATCTCGCGGCTGTTGCCAAATTAGCAAGATCAAAAAAAATAATAACGATTTGCGATAACAGCTATTGCACGCCCTTGTATCAAAGGCCGATCCAACTGGGCATTGATCTTACATTGCAAAGTGCCACCAAATATATTAATGGCCACAGCGATGTAGTCGCGGGAGTTTTGAGCGGAACGAAAGCAATGGTAAAAAAAATCTTTAGCAGCGAATACATGAACATGGGAATTGGCACTACGCCTTTTAACGCATGGCTGCTGATACGCGGCTTAAGAACGCTGCAGGTGAGACTTACACGAATTTCTGAAACGACACAAATCATCGTAAACTATTTAAAAAGCCATGAGGAAGTAGAAGATCTTACCTTTCCTTTTGACAAAGATTTCCCGCAATACGACCTGGCAAAAAAACAAATGGATGGCGCCTGTGGATTGTTTTCATTTTATGTAAAAACTGATTCCATTAAAAAGATTGAGCTGTTTTGTGAAAGCCTGCAGCACATCATCATGGCAGTAAGCTGGGGAGGTTATGAATCTTTAATTATGCCAAATTGCGCCTCGATAAAAGAAGAAGATTTTGATGCAAGTAATAAAGAACAAAGAAAACTGAGAATGTATGTTGGTCTGGAAGATCCGCAATATATTATTGAAGATCTGGAGCGAGGGTTTGCTGCAATGAAATGATTTTTTTCATGACAGTCGACGAAGAAATAAAGCAAATTCTTTTTCAGCTATAAGATTTAATGAGTTGAAATGCATAAAACTAAAAATGCCTGAAAAGGATTAAAAAATAAAGACCTTGTCGGTGAGATTTAGTTAAAAGGACATGTTTTCTGCGATATTAAATAAGCGAAAACCACTTACACTCGAAATTTCCGCAAATGTGTCAGGAACTTGGTGTTTCGTGTGATATCTTGTTATCGTTGCTATATTGCAAGCCGATTTTCCCCTTCTCCTAATTTTTAATTTCACAGGAAACAAAGAAATATTTCCTTTTTGTATTTTCGTTTTCATCCAAAGAACAAATACAAGATGGTAACACAAGTATGAGCGACAAGATGAATACCAGCAGTTATTAAACATTTAAAGTTTAGATTTTCCTGGTAGTGAATGTATGC
>JAHEZB010000189.1 GCA_023251285.1 Chitinophagaceae bacterium
GAGGAAATGCCGATATAACATTATGCGAAAGCATTAAAGCGAATTCCGTTAATAAAAAAGTAGAAGTGCTTGCGGGGAAATTAAATTTTCTTTCTTCTGCGGCATTAATGAAATTAGCAAAAATGAATTATAGCAATGATTCGGCGCCACTTCATTTTGCAAGTGCTACTGATGCACCAATAACGGCGATATTTTGTTCTACAATTCCTGAATTTGGATTTTATCCCATCTCTGAAAAATCTTTTATTGTTCAAACTGATGTAAAACTCGATTGTAAACCTTGTTCCCTTCATGGCCTGAAAGCCTGTCCATTGGGGCATTTCAAATGCGCCTATACGATCGAAACTGAAAAATTATTAGAAACAATTACAAAGTAATGTATGGCAGACTTTGAAAAAGATATCATTAATTCTTTAAAAACGTTGCGTGCAGAAGGAATCATTCTTTATCCAACGGATACTATTTGGGGCATTGGTTCTGATGCGACAAAAAAAACTTCGGTCCAAAAAATTTTTGAACTGAAAAAAAGGCCTGAAAAAAAATCTATGATTATTCTGGTTGCAGATGAAAATATGATTGGAGATTATGTTTCAAATCCTTCAGAAAAAATTCTTGCTTTTCTTGCTAAGACAGAAACACCAACGACGGCGATTTTTAAAAACGCCTATCATCTTCCTTCAAATCTTATAAATGAAGATGGAAGCATTGCCATCAGAATCGTAAACGATGAATTCTGCCGCGAACTTATTCAACAATTACAAAAACCACTTGTTTCCACATCAGCGAATTTTTCAGGAGAAAAATTTCCTCAAAACTTCACAGAAATTTCAAAAGAAATAAAAAACGGTGTTGATTATATTGTTCAACACCGTCGAAATGATTTTTCAAAAAAAGCGCCTTCTTCTATTATCAAATTGAACGATCAGGATGAGATAGAAGTGATTCGCTAATCCGATTTACAAAGCCAATCCTACACCAATCTGAATCATATTTGCTTTCCACGTATCGTTATTTCCGAGATTATTCAAATTGGTAAGGCCTCCGATATACCGGCCGTACACTCTGAATTTCAAGAGGTTTAACTGTAAGCCTCCGGCCAGGGAAAAATTACCTGACTTGAAAGCGTCTTTTCCGTTTTGAACCAGATTTTTACTTTTATCCATTAATATTCCGAATTGCGGACCAAATTGCAACGAAAGAATATTACTGATGTTGTAGTTTATCATGATCGGAATGCTTAAATAATGAAGTTGAATTTTACCGACATTATGCAGTCCTGTAATGTCACTAAAACTGGTAGCCGTATCCGTATTTACCTGGTTAAATAATACCTCCGGTTGAATCGCCCATTTCTTGCCTCCAATTGTTGCAAAAGCTCCAACATGGTAACCCAGGTTATATTCATTTTTAAAAGATTGGCCGTTAATTTTCCCCATGTTAGCGCCTGCTTTGATACCGAAAGTTAAAGCTTGTGAAAAAAGTGACGATGAGACGAATAGTAAAATAACTATTGACAAAAGTTTTGTTTTCATGATGCGAATTTTTAAATGATAGATTAAAAGTGACCTTGCGAAATATGTGCCAGTTATGATTTTATTTTTATTCAATAATAGACCAGATAGCTTTGAGAAGTAAATTGTCACATCTTTAAATATTTGTGAATTTTTTTAATGAGGAAAGAAATATTTATGAAGAAGAATAAAGTATTATTTGTGTTCAATCAAAAATACAGATGGCACCGCCCGTTGAACACCTTTCGTTGAAGGTGTATTTGTTTCTTTTCCATTGATCAGCATGCAACTGCTTCCCCCACCATCGAGGTTCAATGCTTCAACACAATTGAGGTCTTTGAATATTTTTGCCAGTTGAACCAATGAAAGTCCGGCAGCATTTAAGCTTCTTCCTTCACACACCAAAATGATAATGTTCTGATCTTTCGTATAACCAATAGCAGTGCGCGGTTCAAGATTGTTTACCGCTTTACCACCAAACTTTCTTTCTTCATTGTTGGTTATTTTTATTTCTGCGTTTTGCACTAAAACCGGACCGCCTCCAATCGCAGTTTTCATCTTCCATTTATTAAAATCTACTGGTTCATCCCTTGTATTGCTTTTTATAGAATAAAGATTTACCCGATCAACTGAATCTCTGAAAAAAGGAATGGCCGTTTGCGATGCATACGCAAACTTTTTGGAAGAATCAGTGTAAACCCATGCCACATCAGCATTTCGTTTTTTAGAAATTCCAAATGCTCCAAAAAAAGAATGAAAATAAGTCAAAGTATCGTGTCCTTTTGCAGGAATTGTTTCTTCATTGTAGCCGATTAATTTTCCGTTCTTAATCACTACGTTCAGATTTTGATCGGTAGCAAAGGAAAAAAATGAACAATTGACCACCAGCAATGGTTCATTGTTTTTGTGATAAAACTGTGTTGGCGTTAGTCTTCTTTTGAAAGTGGTATCTGTGGTAAAATTTAAACTTTTATCTTTCATATCCGCAATCGCATAATACATAACATTCGGTTTTCCATCTATTGAATCTGAAGATTTATAAACATGCACAGAAGCAGGAAGCGGCCGGAAAAGTGAATCAATATTTACCCATTTACTTTGAGCCTTCGAAGAAAAAATACACAGGGAAAACATAAAACATGTAATAATTTCTTTCATTCTTGTTTTTTTTTGCAGGCAAAACTATCTCTTAAATGATAAACCTTATGAAATACAATCAGCTAATTTTGAATCCTGGGAAAAAAAATTTTCTATGTATTGAGAAATGATTTTACATTTATTCTAAATCATCAGGGGTTTAATGAATGAAAAGCAAAGCCTTTTGTTGATCAAATAAAAATCAAAAAACATGAAAAAAAAGTTATTTATCTCTATCGCTCTTATCGCCATAGGAATCAGTTTTGCAAACGCACAGGAAAAAATGAAGCCTGAAGACACAGAATATTATTCCCCGGTTCCGGCTGTTGTTACACCCGGCAAAAGCTGTGGCGACGCGCCTTCTGATGCGATCATCCTTTTTGGTGGAAAAGATTTAAGCAATTGGGTTTTGACAAATGACACCACGAAAGGAGCAGATTGGATTGTCAAAAATGGAATTCTCACGGTAAATAAAAAATCCGGAAATATTCAGACAAAAGAAAGATTTATGGATTATCAATTACATCTTGAATGGAAAGAACCAAAAGATATTGAAGGCTCAGGACAGGCACGCGGCAACAGCGGATTGTTTCTTGCAGGTACCGGCAAAGGAGACGATGGTTATGAATTACAAATTTTAGATTCTTATAATAATTCTACTTATGTAAATGGCCAGGCAGGAGCAATTTACAAACAATATCCACCACTCGTAAATGCTAATTTTCCTCCAGGTGTTTGGCAATCTTATGATGTAATATGGACTGCGCCGCGTTTTAACGAAGATGGCTCAGTAAAATCGCCAGCAAGAGTTACTGCTTTTTTTAATGGAGTTTTAATTCAGAATAATGTTGAATTAAAAGGCCAAACTTTGTATATTGGTCATCCTACTTATAAAGCCCACGGCCCATCTCCTATTAAATTACAGGCTCACGGTGATAAAAGCAAACCGATTAGTTTTAGAAATATCTGGGTGAGAAAGTTGTAAAATAGAAATGGGGAATATTTGTTGTTGCAATACGATCAACAATAAGATAAATTGTAAATTTGATCATTAAATGAAGCAATGGAAACAAAAGTTATAAATATAAATCCCGAAATTTTAGGCGGGACACCGGTATTTTATGGAACAAGAGTTCCGATCAAAAATTTGTTTGATTATCTGGAAACCGGCGAATCCATTGATTTGTTTCTGGAAGATTTTGATGGAGTTACCAAAGAGCAGGTAATAAAGGTTCTTGCAATGTCTCAAAAATTAATTGAAACGTCGTCAAATATTTTCAATGAAAATTTTGCTTGATGAATGTGTTACAAAAAAACTGAAAAAATATCTGAAGGAATTTGAGGTTTTTACAGTAAGAGAATTAAGTTGGGGTGGCATATAAATGGGAAATTAATGAAATTGTGTGAAGAGAATAATTTTGATCTATTGCTCACCATTGATAAAAATTTCCTGTTTCAGCAAAACATAGAGAAGCATTTAATTACCATTGTCGTTTTCGATACGTATTCAAGTAAAATAGAAGAGCTTCTTACTTTTTTACCATCCTTCAAATCTCAAATGGCTGAAATGAAAAAATCTAAAGCATATCTTAATAAAAAAATAACTCCCAAAATTCACACATCCCTTTCCATCAGATATTCTGCAAGTTCTTCCAATGGCTTTTTCCTGACAGTGCGAACTGCAACTTCTTCAAGCTGTTCAAGGGCAATGGAAAAATATTTTTGCTTTAATTCCTTTGCCCATTCATCTACATTGCATGATTTATAAATATCTAAAATTGGCTGGATTTTGTCTTCCTTCTCCAGTGATAATAAACGTTTCAATTCCTTCTGTTGACCTGGCGGTGCTACTGTCATTGCTTGCAGCAATAAGAAAGTTTTCTTGTTTGCCATGATATCACCACCCGGCTTCTTACCAAATTTTTCCGGATCGCCAAAAGCGTCCAGGTAATCATCCTGTATCTGAAATGCTATACCCAAATTTTTTCCAAACTCATAAATATGTTCCTGGTTTCCGATTCCTGCGCCTCCTAAAATAGCGCCCAATTGTAAACTTGCAGCAAGCAATACGGAAGTTTTTAATCCAATCATTTTCACATAATCATTAAAATCTACATCACGCTCTTGTTCAAAATTCATATCCAGTTGCTGCCCTTCACAAACCTGTTTTGCTGTGGTATTAAACAGGTTTAAAACCGGCTGGATGTATTCAATACTGATTTTATTGAGATATTCATAAGCGGCAACAAGCATTACATCGCCCGCGAGCAAAGCCGTTGGTTCTCCAAATTTCGTATGAACCGTCTGTAACCCACGCCGCAATGGTGCTTTATCCATGATATCATCATGCACCAAAGTGAAATTGTGAAACAACTCGATTGCAGCCGCTACATGATAAGCATCGTCGTTTATTTGATCAAACAATTCATTTGCCATCAGGCACATCACCGGTCGGATACGTTTACCCTTCACTGTTAGTAAGTATTGCGAAGCATCGTATAATTTTTGCGGATCTTCTGGAAAATGCCGGACGTTAAATCTTTCTTCAAAAAAAACCGATAATTCTTTAAAAGAATGAAGCCGGTTTTGTTCTTGTCTTTTATCTTCAGATTTAGAAAGATTCGGGTGTTCTATTTTTACTTCTGCTAAATTCTCTTTATTCATTTCATCTTTTTTATTTATCCAACGGATTAAAATCCGTTGTTACAAAATATATCGTTCCTACGGAACTGCCATTAGCACGTTAGCTATTTTTCTTCTTCTTGCCCTTTACTGCTTTCAATTCTAAATCTTTTTTATTTATCCAACGGATTAAAATCCGTTGTTACAAAATATATCGTTCCTACGGAACTGCCATGACCGAATTAGCAGATCAGGTAATTAGCACATTAACTAATTTTCTTCTTCCCCTTTACTGCTTTTTGTTTCAAATTATTTATCCCTGGAATCCATTCAAAATCCAACTGTCTTTTTTCCAGGTTTACGGCCACGAGTTTCACTTCTACTTTATCGCCCATTCTGAATTT
>JAHEZB010000190.1 GCA_023251285.1 Chitinophagaceae bacterium
CCCATACTCGCAGCCATTCCCATACAAACGGTGCTAACGGGCGATGAGATCATTTGCATGGTATCATAAATAACCATCCCGCTGGTGATCACTCCGCCGGGACTATTGATATAAAAAGTAATCTCTTTTCCGGGGTCCATTGCTTCAAGATATAAAAGCCGGTTGGTAATTTCTGTTGCACTTTTATCATGAACCTCTCCCCATAAAAATACTTTCCGCTGTTCCAGAAACTTTTTATCAAACATCATTCCGCCCATCATTTTTTCCATGGGATTTTCAGGAACAGATACTTCAGGTTCTTCCTCTTCCGCTGCAAAACGGATTAAATTATTTTTATAAAAATTCATGTTTTCTGTTTTTAAGTAAAATCTATTTTTTTTGTTTTCTTGAATTTGTAATTAATACTTCATCGATTAATCCATATTCTTTTGCTTCATCTGCAGTCATCCAGTAATCACGGCTGCTGTCTGTAGCAATTTTTTCTACGCTTTGACCGGTATGGTTGCTCAGAATTTCATAAAGTTCCTGCTTTATTTTCCTTACTTCATTTACTGTAATCTCCACATCTGATGCCTGGCCCATAGCGCCGGCACTCGGCTGGTGCATCATAATCCTGGAATGTTTTAATGCGCTTCTTTTTCCGGGTGCGCCTGCTGCCATCAAAACAGCTGACATACTTGCCGCCATCCCGGTACAAATGGTAGCAATATCAGGATTTACAAATTGCATCGTATCGTATAAGCCCAACCCTGCATAAACGCCACCGCCAGGAGAATTAATATAAAGTTGCACATCCCTGTTACGATCAGTACTTTCCAAAAATAACAACTGAGCGGTAATAATATTAGCCACCTCATCATTTACCGGGTAGCCCAGAAAGATAATGCGGTCCATCATCAAACGGCTGTAAACGTCCATTACAGCTACATTCATTGGTCTTTCTTCAATAATGTTTGGAGTAAGATTGGTTACATTATGTTTGATATATCCATCCAGCGTATTGCTGCTGATGCCCCTGTGTTTGACGGCATATTTTTCAAATTCTTTTCCTGTATTCATACATTAATTTTAGTGTAAAAACATTTACAAGCAGTGAAGTTCCAAATATTATGCTAACAAAAAAAATAAGACAGAAGGGCAGGAATATCCGCGGACGGTTAAAATCCTGCTCACCCGCTTAGACTAATAATATTATGTTTAAAAACCTTTTGGATTTGGCAAAGATTTTTTAAGGAAAAATCTAAAAAAAATGTTAAATTACGTTTGCAAAATTCTCTGACAAATGAAAACATCAATCGCCATAGCCGCTATCATCATGATGATCGCAGGCTGCCAACAAAAAACAGAAATTTCCAGGCAAATTCCGGGAACATACCTGATGGTTTCTCAGGATGTAAAACAAGGAACGAAGACGAATACTTATAACAATCTCAAACAATTAAAGATTTATACTCCTACCCACTTTATGTACACGCAATTAAATCCGGCTGACAGCATTGCTGCGTTCGGCGTGGGAAGTTATGAAACCAATGGGGATACTTTGACGGAGCATGTCTTTTACAGCATCTTTGATACGGCGATCAGCAATGAATCGATAATTTATAAACTATTAATAAAAATTACACCGGAGGGTTACACCCAAACTATTAAAGACATTCCCGTGTTAGGCAAGACTTCTACTCTTACAGAATATTATAACAAAATGAAAGATACAACAACTTCCCCGTTTGATGGTGTTTGGAAGGAACAACAGGCTTATTTATTAAAAGGAAAGGATACGGTATGGAATAAGCGGGTCCAATACAAATCTTTTTATGACAGTTATTTTATGTTTGGCAGCAGTTCAAAAGACAGTACCGGTAAAATAAGCACCAACATGGGATATGGCAATTTCAAAAAAATGAATGACAGGCAATTTACGGAAATGGAAATGAATTCCACTTATCCTACTTTGGCCGGCCATTCTTTTGTCATTGATTATGAAATGCCGGATAATGACCATTATAAACAGACGCTCCACAATGCGGATAGTACCAGCAGTATTGAGGTTTATGAACGGGTCAAATAAAAATGCTGAAGTATTTACAGAATATTTTAATGATGATGGTGATGCTCTTCCTGCATTTTCATAAATTCTTCTGATGAAATTTCTTTTTCTTCCGGAGTTACCTGCGTTTCCAGCCAGTTGAACAATTTTTCTGTTATCAATCTTCTGTAAGAAGCATCTACCTGCTTTTCATCTTTCATCATGCGGTCAACGTAGCTCTCAAGCCAGCTGGTATCTTCGCCAAGATTCATCTGCCCAAAATAACCCATGATCTCTTTTCTCATGTTATTTCTTAGTTCTTCTTCAGAAACCTCCAGTTGATTATCGGTGATGATCTTATCGGTGATGAGTGTCCATTTGAGCTGGCTTTCAAATTTTGGATATTCTGCTTCTACTTCTTCCAGCGTCTTTTGCTTTTCTGTTCCGTTTTCAAGCCAGTGTTTTAAAAAGGGAACCGGGAATTCCATTGGAGTTTCAATTAAAATATGATATAGCTGATCCTGAAGTTGATTGTGAGCAGCGGCATCCCATTGTTTTTGAATTTCTTCTTCCAAAGTTTTCCGAAAATCTTCTTCTGTTTTTAAATCTTTCCCCGGAAATACCTGGTTAAAAAATTCTTCGTTCAATCCTTTCTTTTCTACCAATCCAATTTTGGTGATGGTCATTTTAAAATATTTTTCCAAAGAAGAAGGGTCGTCTTTATCCAAAGCCAGATCTGATAAAATCCATTCTCTTTCTTTTTCAGGAAAAGCATCTTTTAACTGAAGAACCACGGAATCATTCACTCTTTTATCGTGTAATTTTTGCTGGTAATCTTCAGAAAAATATTTTAATAAAATAGAGTCATCTTTTGAGATCCCACCTTCAGCTACATTTCCTTCCGCATCGCTTTCTTCAAACAGAACATTTAATACATTTTCAGGAGAAGAAACTGTTTCCACATCTTTCAGGTCACCGTTTTTGGTCACCAATTTTTCCACTTCTTCATTTACCATTTCAGGAGTGGTTTTTACTTTGTAAAAAGTGGTTTTAGCAGTAGAAAGTGCATCTAAAGTAACTGGTGGTTTCAATCCTATTTCAAAAGGAAAATCATAATCTGCCGGTTGATTCATATCCAGTTTACGCAAATCACTTTCCATTGGCAAAGGCTGCGCAAAAATTTCGGGTTTTTCAGTTACCAGATAATTCTTCAATTCTTTTTCCACTGATTTAATTACTTCATCATAAAAAATTGAAGCACCATACATCTTTTTCACCATTCCGGCAGGCACCATTCCTTTTCTAAATCCGGGGATATTTGCCTTTTTGCTGTAATCTTTTATTGCTTTTTCAAAGGAAGGTAGATAATCTTGTTTGGAAACTTTTACGGTCAATTTATCGTGAAGATTACCGATATTTTCTTTAGTTACACTTGCCATTACTTAAATTTTAAAAACCGTTTCAGGAACGGTTTATTTTTTTCTTTTTTATCAGAAAACTGTTGAAGAAAGTGCGCATGGAGGGACTCGAACCCCCACACCTTGCGGCATCAGATCCTAAGTCTGACGTGTCTACCAATTTCACCACATGCGCTTTTGGGGCGGCAAAAGTAATTTATTTTTTGATAAAATGAATAGTTAGGATGAGTTAAAGAAAAAATAGTTTGTTAGATTTGGTTAAGTTATCCCTAGCACGTTCTTTTACGTGCTAAAGCGGAATTTGAAATGAGATTTAAATATTCAAATATACCAAGCTAAATACTATACAGTTTCAGCCTTGTTCAACTTACTATGATGCCTGCTATACAAGAAATAAATAATTAGCCCAAGAACCAGCCAAATCAGGAACCGCATCCAGTTTGTATATCCCAATTCTGTCATTAAATAAAAACAACTGGCCAGACCTAAAACCGGAATCAAAGAAAGTTTTTTTACAAAAGATGTAACAGTCAATCCGATAGAAAGAATCACAAATAAAAAGAACGGTAGTTTGTCTTTAAAAACTTCCCATCCTTCGCTGAAATCAAATAATCCTAAAAAGTTTTTCCAAAAGATAACAACACCAACAATAAATAAAACAGGAACGATAAATTGAGAACTGATATACGGTATTTTAAACTTTGGCGCTGCTTCTCCTGCTTCTCTTTTTGGTAATAAAAGTACGCCACCGCATACGAGTACAAATGCGAATAAAGTACCGATGCTTGTTAGATCTGTAACTTCTGTAAGATTTAAAAATAATGCCGGGATTGCTACAAAGAGTCCGGTAACAATTGTTGCAAATGAAGGTGTTTTATATTTCGGATGAATCCGGCTGAAAGCCTTTGGTAACAAGCCATCGCGGCTCATACTCATCCAGATCCGTGGTTGGCCCATCTGAAAAACAAGCAGTACACTGGCGGTTGCGATTACCGCGCTAAAAGAAATAATATAACTTATTTTATCAAGACCTACTCTTTTAAAAACAAAAGCTAAAGGATCGCCAACCTGCAATTCTTTGTAAGAAACCATGCCAGTCAAAACCAATGCAATTAAAATATAAAGAACCGTACAAATTATCAAGGAATAAATCATTCCGCGCGGCAAATCCCTTTGAGGGTTTTTACATTCTTCTGCTGTGGTGGATATTGCATCAAAACCGATATAGGCAAAAAATACAGCCGATACACCTTTCATCATTCCACCAAAACCATTTGGTAAAAAAGGACTCCAGTTTTCAGGAGCCACAAAAAAAACTCCCACAGCAATCACTGCAATCAGAATAATAATCTTAAAGCCTACCATTAGATTGGTAGCTCTGCGGGTTTCTTTTATTCCAGTATAAACAAGCCAGGTAATGAAAAACACAATTGCCAAAGCAGGAATATCGGCGATGAATTTAAAATTTCCGATATGCGGGGCATGGAGCCAGGCATTATAACCCGATTGTATGTTTTCCGACAAATTTGCAAGTGAGCTGCCCTTCGCTAATTCTTCTGTTGCTTCTTTAAATCCACGTGATGCGCTTAAATAATCAGTCGTTAAATATGAAGGAACATGAATGCTTAAACCTTCAAGAAGATTTACAAAATATTGACTCCATGAAATGGCAACAGCAATATTTCCAATCGCATATTCCATCAACAAATCCCAGCCGATAATCCAGGCGATCAACTCGCCAAAAGAGGCATAAGCATAGGTATATGCGCTGCCGCTTACAGGAATCCGGGAAGCAAATTCTGCATAACAAAGCGCAGAAAATCCACAACAAATAGCAGTAAGAACAAATAGAAGCGAAACCCCCGGTCCACCCTGGAAAGAAGCGTTTCCAATCGTGGAAAATATACCAGCTCCCACTACAGCGGCGATTCCCATTGCCGTAAGGTCGCGAACCGTCAACACCTTGTTCAAGCCTGAAGCAGAATGCGTGGCATCAGACAATCCAGACCTGGCATCATCTAAAATAGCGGTTATACTTTTTTTACGAAAAAGAGGATGAGGCATATGTGGAAACTTTAAACTAAAAATATAAAATATTTGTAAAAGGACTTTTCACGGGCGGGAAGATAAAGAGACAAAAGTGAAAAATCCGAATACAGTTGGAAATTTTTTATGAGACTTCTGATTTCATTTACCTATAAACATAATGA
>JAHEZB010000191.1 GCA_023251285.1 Chitinophagaceae bacterium
GTCCTGTACCTGCATATTGTTGGCTGCGCTGCTACCACTGTTATTATATGCAGCAGGATAAAACGCATCTGTATGATCAGGAGTCCAGTAATTACCCGCAATTGCCTGTGGCATAGCTCCATCAGCAGAATTATATCCTGGAATGGCTAAAAATCCGTCGCCCCAAACCTGGCGGCTGCCTACTCCCTGGAAGAATGCGCTGATATCAAATCCTTTATAATCTGCAGCCAATCTGAATCCATACTCATATCTCGGAATAGTATTTCCTATTACTTCAAGATCTCCATGATCTGCCAATAAAGCGCTGCCATTATTAATTACACCATCACCGTTCACATCTTTGAATTTAACATCACCTGGTCCAAAGAAGAAATTGGAAGAGTTTTGTAAAAACACCTGGTACACTGGTTTTTCACCATTTTTTCCCGGTTTCAACTTGTACGCACTCTTCCCTACATATTTTGCGGGAACATCATCCGCAGTAAGTGTAATTAATTGTGGTTTTCCATCATTTCCTAATTCAAAATCAGATGTCTGGTACAATCTGTCTGTACGATATCCCCAGATTTCGCCGATATTTTTTCCATTATAATTGCTGTTAACTCCTGTTGAAGTACCATATTCAAGAATATGAGTTTTGGCATTGGAAATATTTCCCCTGAAATTCAAGCCTAATCCATTTTGAAACCTGTGATTTAACTCCACAGTAAGTTCCCAGCCATCTGTCTGCAATGAACCAAAATTTCCCTGGGGAGCGCCGGTCCCGAATGTAAGAGGAATACCTTCCAGCGGAACGATCATATTGTTGGTTTTTCTCTGGAACAAGTCGAATGTAACGGTTACTTTATTTTGAAGTAATCCTAAATCAACACCAAAGTCTTTACTCTCAATGCCCTGCCAGGTAATATCATGTACAATGGCTGGTGGAGTGCCCACATAGGTGGTTCTGGCACCATTGCCACCTATCCAACTGGTAAGACCACCTGGCATGAGAGGCAGATATAAAGTATTGGGAACAGTCTGGTCGCCAATAGTTCCCCAGGAAGCTCTCACTTTCATGAATTCAACAACCGGCCGTGCGAATTCCATAAACTTTTCTTCTGTAAGTACCCAGCCCGCAGAAACTGATGGATACCATCTCCACCATAAGTTTGAAGGAAATTTGGAAGATCCATCGTACCGTAAATTACCTTCTAAAAGGTATTTGTTTTTGAAAGCATAGTTAATACGTCCGAAATAACCCAATTGTGATTCCCATGTATTATTGGCACTGATAATAGGTGGAGTTCCTACAGCAAAATTGAATTGTGGGTTATGAATGTCAGTTAACTGATTTTGCTGCTGCGATTGCCATCCGGTTGCTGCAGCATAGCTGTTCATGCCCAAAATAAATTTGAAATTATGGTCTGCACCTATTCCTAAATTATAAGTAGTAAAAGCATTGATTGTGCTGCTGTGGAAATTAGTGGCCGACCTGATGATATGGTCAGGATTGGCTCCGGGTGCGGTATAAGTATTCTTAGATAAATCAAAAGCCGGCATGGCCCCGGGAGAAGTACTCGATACCACTTTTCCTGTACTGTCAACATATACACGATTACCACTATCGTCTAATCTCGCATTAGGAGCCGACCATGAATCCCTGGCAGTGTATCTGGTACCCGGTCTGTTCCAGATTTCTTCCTGGTTGCTATAAGTGTAATCAAAATCCAGTTTCCAGTTCTTTGTAAAATTCAATGTTGCACCAGTACTTACATTCATATAGTTCTGCAAAATATTGGCGGTGTTTGCCTGAGCCGCCTCACTTACCGGGCTACGAATAGGATCTCCGTTCTGATCGTTGCCAAAAGGATACAAAGGTCCCCATCTGTACAAATAGAGCCATGGATCGGCAGTAGTGGAACTGGTAACATACGCATAGTCTTTATTTCTCCTTGAATACATCGCTCCCGCACGTATCGTAAGATATTTGTTAACCTCGGTAGAAATCCTTAGCGATGCATTGTAACGGGTGAAATCATCTTTTTTGGAAGGTTTCATCATGCCGCTTTGGTCCAAATATCCCAATCCGATATTGAAAGAAGTTTTTCCAATAGTTTGTCCGACACTAATGTCATGTTGCTGGGTAGGAGCCCACTCTTTGATCATATAATCATAAGGATCATAAGTTCTCATTCCCATTTTTTGATTATTTGCCGAACCCTGAACATACCAGTCGCGTCCAAAAACGGTCGGATCGTTTGCTCCGATTTTGTCTCCATATAACTTTTGCCATTCCAATGCTTTTTCATAGCTGTCTCTCTCTACATAATAGAAGGCGCCACTTATACCAAAATTGCCCACACGCTCAGCTGCATCTACTGTATATTTAAGTGCATCCAGTCTTCCCATTTCCAGTTTTTTCCAAACATTTTGCCAGGAGAAATTATCAGAATAAGTAACCTGTGGCTTAGCGGTTCCTGAACCTTTTTTGGTCGTGATCAAAATAACACCGTTTGATGCTTTTGCTCCATAAATAGAAGCTGAAGCTGCATCTTTTAAAACAGTAATAGAAGCGATGTCGTTTGGATTTACAATCTGAATACTTGGAATTTCCACATTATCCAGGAGGATTAATGGTGTGCTCGTTCCCTGGAATGAAGTCATCGCTCCGCGGATCTTTAGAATCGGATCAGAACCAACTTCACCACTCGGAATAATAACACTGAGTCCGGAAGCTGCACCCTGAAGCCCTCTGCCGACATCAGCAATCGGTCGGCCCTGTAATGTTTTTTTGACATCCACCGTAGATACCGCGCCCGTTACATTTCCTCGTTTTTGAGTTCCATATCCCACTACCACGATATCTTCCATCGCTTTATTTAATTTGGTAAGGGAAACCTGGATCGTATTAGCATCTCTGACAGTGATTTGTTGGTTATCGTACCCAACAGAAGAGATTTCCAACACCTGCCCTTTTTCGGCTTTTAAAGTAAATCTGCCATCCGGGCCGGTTTGGGTACCTGTACTTTTCCCTTTTATTACGACAGATGCCCCTTCTACAGGAGCATTATCCTGGGAAAGAACGATACCGGTTATTGTCCGTTCCTGGGCAAAAACCTTTTGCTGCAACTGCAATACCAGCATCACAGCAAGAAACGTCATGAATTTTCTCATAATGAAAATTTTAAGATTGATGAATAAGAATTATTGAAAGTTTATGTTAACGAATTATATCACATTTATACCTGCACGTACATAAGGCTCCAGGATCGGATCATCAGGCGATAATTCTGTAATCAGCGTATCAATTTTCTTGCTGTCACAAACCTGCAGCGGCTGATGGGAATTTATTTTTTCCGAAATGGTGAGACATACCAGTCTTTGAGAAGATTCTACCATTGCTTTTTTGATCTGTACCACTTCCCAATCATTGTCCGATACACCTCTCGTCAGGCTAAGAGCAGATACTCCAAGGAAACATAGATCCACTTTTAGTTCACGAATTCTCGAAATCGCATCAGAACCTACCGTGATTTTAGAATCTTTTGAAACTTTATCACCGATGGCAATAACCTCAATATTGGGATGAACCATATATTCTGCCAGTGCCGGAATACTGCCTGAAATAAAAGTAGCATGCAATTCAGGAGGTAATGATTTTGCCATTTCAATAATAGTTGTACCACCCGTCGTTAGTACAAACATTCCATCCTGGATAAGTGAGATAGCTTTTTGAGCAATCAGCTTTTTTTGATTATAAGCATACACCTCGTTGGAAGCTGTATGCCTGTTGTGGAAAGAGGGTGACAAAGCACCTCCATGTACTTTGATGATCTTACCAACTTCGGCCAGTTGATGAATATCCCTTCTGATCGTGTCGTCCGAAACTTTTATCTGCCTGCTTAAATCTGTCGATAATACTTTATTGTGCAGATTTACCTGGTGCAGGATAAAAGCCTGTCGTTCAATTTTAAGCATTTTAGCAATTAAGTTTTAACAAAATATTGCAGTTAAATAACAAACCTATGACTAATTTCTGAAAAACCGCACAATCCGCAAAAATAAATTTAATTCTGTCGTAATTCGGCGTGTAAAGAGTAAAATGTGCTTTTTATTTGCACAAATTGCGTGCATTTACGTCATTCTTAATTCTTTATCGGAAATTGTTGGAGAATATGAGTATTCTTTACCGGAAATTCGTGAAAATGTTGCAATAATGAAAACAAGAATACTTGATATTTATTTCTTTACTGCTGGGTTTGTTATAAAAAGGATGGATAAATTAGCAAGGGATTCTTCTGGAAAATAATAAATCTAAAAGCAGCGATTGAAAGGTGCATTTTTCCTGTTGGGCAATTTGTCATCGTTAAAATTGCCTTATTAATACGTCGATACAACAAACGACTAAAACTTTTGAAGTAAATTGCAAGATTGTTTTAAATCAATTGAAAAAAAATATATAACACTCATGAAAAAATTATTATTTGCCTCCTTTTTATTGCTTTTTTCAAATTTTCTTTTTGCACAAATTGTACGGAATCCGGTTTCCTGGACAGCCACTTCAAAAAAGATTGGCGATCAAACTTATGAAATTCATTTGACGGCTAATATTGAAAATGCATGGCATATTTACTCGCAGTCGACACCGGACGGGGGACCGGTTCCAACCAGCATTGCTTTTACAAAAAATCCTTTGATCGTTAAACAAGGTACTACCAAAGAAGTAGGAAAATTGCAACAACATCACGAACCTCTATTTGGCGTAGATGTGAAACAATATTCAAATAAAGTAGATTTTGTGCAGGTGGTAAAATTAAAAGCGAATGTAAAAACCTCGGTAGATGTAGCAGTGGAATTTATGAGTTGTAATGATAAAGAGTGCCTTCCTCCGGTTACTAAAAATTTCACGGTTGCCCTTAAATAATTAATCGCTTTTTAATGAACCATTTTACCTGGCTGACACGTGTACAACTCAGGATTACGGCAATTATCATTCTCCTGTTTTTTTGCGGAAACGTTTTTTCTCAAGACTCTTCTTCTATCAAATTTTCATATGGAACTACAAGGTTAAACGACAGTGAAGTAGTCTTGTACATTAAAGGAAAAATCCCTGCGGGTGTCAAATTATTTGCCTTGCAGAAATCTCCGGATGATATCATGTATTCTTCCATTCATTTTGATACATCCGTTTCTTCAAGATTAAAAGATTCTGTTTTTTCAAAAGAAAAAATACAAACAACGCGTGATGCCGCACTGGAAAGTGATGTTCGTTTTTTTACCGATTCTGTGCATTGGCAGCAGAAGATAAAAGCTGCTCCAACCGATAGTTTTTTGGTAAAAGGAGCAGTGAATTATTTGTACCAGCAGGGTAGTGATTATCCTTCTAAAAAAGATGAATTTGAAGTTTTTGTTTTGCCTGAACATTCGGCTGCAAGCAGCAACGGCAAGGCTGCTCAGCTTACACAGGTAAATACTGGCGGAACGGTTGCAACTAAGTCTTTGACATGGATTTTTTTTACTGCATTTGCCGGTGGTTTGCTTGCTTTGATCACGCCCTGCGTCTATTCGATGATTCCTGTTACCGTCAGTTTTTTTACCAAAAGAAGTAAGAGCAAAGCGGAAGCAATTAAAAATGCATTTTCTTATTCGCTATCAATCATCGTTA
>JAHEZB010000192.1 GCA_023251285.1 Chitinophagaceae bacterium
ATCTAATTTCTTAACTTGTGTCATGGGTCTCTGTTTTTTAAAGTGATTGAAATATTTTTCAACTTCAAGTTAACACTTTTGCAGGACCCTTTTTATTTTACTCTCATACATGAGACCTTATTCTTTAAATGTTATTGAGTTTATTTGTAGTTAATTAAGGTAATAAGATTTACTTCAAGTGCTTTTATTTTTCTACTAAGGTTTAAAAGTTCCCATTTAAAAAATTCATTGCAAAATCCCTAAAACTCTACACTTTTTTGCTCTTAAACCTTAGTAGAAAGATTGATTTTTTTTTCTACCTTATTCTATAAAAATTGTCCGTTTATTCCAAGGAAATAAGCTAATAACGTTGACTTCGAACTTTTGTTTTTCTACTAAGGTTTAAAAACTCCCACTCCAAAAAATTGATTGTAAAGAGTCTAAACCTTTTACGTTTTTAAACTTTCTGAACTCTCTAAACCCACAAAGCCCTTCTAAACTATTAAAGAAAAACTTTCCAATAATCAATTTAACTATAAGCATTTACAATTTTATCAAAATCAAATCCGGCCCTTATCAAAGTTCTTTTTGCCACATCCAGTGCATAGCCGGCTTCATTGAATGGATGAACAGGCACTTGAGCCACTTTCTCCAGTTGCTGTAATAAAGTGTTCGTTTCGCCTTCGGTTAATCTTTCACACACATCATACATTCCACCAGGTTCTTCTTCCAACAAATCATGCTTGTGCAAAATATAACGCAGCACTTTGATTACCTCATCAGAAGGCGACACTACCATCAATGAAGTTAGTGCAGCGTGATCCAGGCGTAGCTTTGCGGCCAACGGCAACGGCACATTGCCATTTGCTTTTTGCGCAGCAGGAAAAAGAACTTTCTCTTCCATTTTGATGTGCTTCAAAAGGCCGGTCCGAAACTCGTGATAATAATTCGTTTCAACCTCACCTGGATTTTCTGTCGCTTTATCCAAAAGCTGATCGATGCGATTATGATCGTTTGTAAAGAAATGATAAAGAGGTTTATTCATTTTTTAAACCAAATTCTTCTTAATGTAATCAATACTTTCCTTGATGCTTACAAATGGATCGCCGGGAGTTTTATCTTGTTCCACATAAAAATATTTCATGCCTGCTTCATTCTTATGCTTGAAAATTTCTTTGAAATTGATGATCCCGTTTCCTACTTCTGTAAAGTCTTTGGCAGCGGTTTTATCCATATCCTTCACATGCCATAAAGGAAATCTCCCCGGATATTTTTTGAAAAGCTGCAACGGGTCCATACCTGCCTTTGTAACCCAATAAATATCCATTTCCATCTTCACCAGGTTCTTATCAGCGCTCATTAAAATATCGTAAGGATAAGTATCTCCTTGTTTTACAAACTCAAAATTGTGGTTGTGATAACACAATTGAATCCCTGATTTTTTACATCTTTCTCCCGCTTTGTTCAGATCCTCAACCACCTTTTTATAATGATCCAGGTCTCCACGTTCAGAGTCCATCAAATAAGCACAAACCATGTATTTTAAACCAACCTCGGCGGCGTCATCTACGGCTTTATTCCAATCATGCAAGATGGTTCCTTTGATTGGCTTGCCGTTATTTTCCTGTTCGCCCAGCATGTAATGGCTGCTGTACATTACCTGGCCGTTTTGTTTCAGCACATTTTTAAATTCTTTTGGCGACATGCCATAAAATTTTTCCGTTCCGGTATAAGTGGCACCTTCGACAGAGTTATAGCCAATCTGTGCAACACGTGCCAGCGTTGCTTTGGGATCTTTTGCCATCGCATCGCGAACCGTGTACAATTGCAAACCGATTAAGGGAGCTTTCGGTTTAAATGCAGATGGAGCAATCATCAATCCTGCAGAAAGAACAGAAGTGGTTTTTAGAAAGGAGCGTCGTGTAGTCATTGTTTTATTTTTATTATGATCAATTGTTTTTTAAACGGAAACAGAGGATGATTCTTCCTGACATAAAATCATTCAATTCGTTTTATCAACTCCATACAAGCCCTGCTGTTGTGATAAGGACATTTCCAGATACCAACTTTGTCCTCATTCATTACATTGTTATCTGCCTGAATTCCCCAAAACCACTCACCGTTTTTTTTATCAAGAATATGTTCCTGAATAAAATTCCATGAAGCCAGCGAGCGGTTTAAAAATGTTTCAACACCGGTTATTTTCCAGGCATTAAAAAACCCGACCATCGCTTCGGCTTGCGGCCAGGAATGTTTTTCTTTTATGAGATCATCTTTTGCTAGATCATATTCATACCACAATCCACCATCCGTATCAAGCCCGTCTGATGCAGCAATAGCAAGGTTTACAGACTGATCTCTTACCTGTTGCAACAACGGTTCGTTGCCAATTATTTTTGCTGTTTCTTCTATCAGCCATGATGCTTCAATATCGTGCCCGTAAGAAACGATTTCTGATTTTGGATTCCATTTTTCATCAAAAAATAAGATCAAATGATGCGTTTCAGGATCAATAATGTGATTCAGAAAAATATAAATTAGTTCAGAAATTTTTTCTTCCAGCTCCTCATTTTTCCATGCCCGATAGAGATTAGCAAAAGCTTCCAGCAAATGCAAATGCGTATTCATTGATTTCTTTTCATTTGCATCTTTATTGCTTAATCTCAGGTCATCAATTTCTTTCCAATCTCTTGTCAATGCTTCCAGGTAGCCACCATTTTCAACATCATAACTATGTTTCAAAATGCAGTTGTATAACTCAATTGCAAGATCAAGCGCTTGTTGATTTTTAGTGTTGATGTGATATTCACTCAACCCATAAATGGCAAATGCCAAAGCATACATTTGTTTTTTTGTATCAAGCGGATTTCCTTTGTAATCCACTGTCCAGTATACTCCCCCATATTCTTTATCAATAAAATGATCCTTTAAATATTCGAATGCTCTTTCAGCAGTTTTTAAATAAGTTTCGCTTTTGGTAAGGTCATATGCTGCTGAAAACGTCCATAAAATCCGGCTATTGAGCACGGAACCTTTTGGTGCGTCGGTAATAATTTTATCGTTGTAGTCAATCCGTCCAAAGAAGCCGCCATTCAAATCATCAATGGTTTTATTTTGCCAGAAATCAAGAATGTTTTGCAATTCATTTTCGAGGTCTTCTTTAAACTGTTGCAACATATTCTATGATTTTATTTTTAAAAAAATGTTCAGACAGAAAACAGAAACTGGCTTTATTTGTTCCTTTACTGAAACACATTTTTTTTTAAAGTTACGCATGATGCACATCTTTTTCCACACCATTTTTTACAACGAACGCTGATCGATCGTTTTTATCAATGATAGTCATAATCGTATGAACGGAAGTATCAGAACTAAATCCATCTTCAGGCGTGTTCATCACATAATCCAACAATTTTGAAACCGAAGATACGGCCACATGCATCTTAGTATCAGAAGAAGCATAATAAATAAAAACCGTTCCGTCTTCATCTAATATCCAGCCGTTTGAAAAAAGAACATTAGACACGTCTCCTACTCGTTCATTTCCTTCCGGTGCCATAAAATATCCGGCAGGTTTATAAATTACTTTGGTGATATCATAAAGATCGGTCAAAAACATATAAAGTACGTAACGCAATCCGGAAGCGGTATTGCGCACACCATGAGCTAAATGCAGCCATCCTTTTTCAGTTTTCAACGGCGCCGGACCAAGACCGTTTTTCGCTTCATAAATGGTATGATATTTTTTTTCATCAATAATAATTTCTTTTTCGATTATCGCATTTTCAATATCATCACAAAAGCCAATTGCTATTCCTCCACCGCTTCCGGCTTCTACAAAACTATCCTGTGGCCTTGTATAAAAAGCATATTGATGATTTACAAATTCCGGGTGAAGAACTACGTTTCTTTGTTGTGGCGATGATGTTTGTAAATCAGCCAGTCTTTCCCATTTTACGAGGTCTTTTGTTCTTACAATGCCACATTGCGCAATTGCAGAAGACTGATCACTTTCGGGAGCAGATCCATCACGGCTTTCCGTACAGAAAATTCCATATATCCAGCCATCATCATGTTGCACGAGACGCATATCATAAAGGTTGGTCTCGCCTTTGTTTGCAGGTATTACAACCGGCTGATGCCAAAAAGTAAAATTGTCAATCCCATTTTCACTTTCGGCAATCGCAAAAAAAGATTTGCGGTCTTTTCCTTCCACTCTTGCAGCCAGCACATACTTGCCATTAAATTTTATCGCTCCGGAATTAAACGTGGCATTAATTCCAAATCTTTCCAACAAGAAGGGATTCGAAACTGGATCAAGGTCAAAACGCCATTCAAGTGGTACATGCTGAGGCGTGAGAACCGGGTTTTCAAAACGATTGTAGACGCCGTTTACCGATCTTTTCTCTTTATTTTTTTTATGCAATAATTCCTCATGCAATTGTTGCAAAAATTGAAGTCGGCTTTGAAAATATTGATTCATATAGTTTCTTTTATCGCTTGTTTTTTAAAACTTAGTTCTCTAATTTATTCCACCAGGTTTTTTTAAGAATAATAACAATGATTGCCAAAATAACGATGGTGACGAACAATGGAAGCTTCATCCATAAGATCAGGTACATCGGCAAAATTGTGAGACACGACTGACCAATAATTCCAAGCACCACATTGAACATGTCCAGTTTGAATCTTTTGTTTGGAACAAATGTTGGATCTTCTGCAACTACTAATTCATGAATTGGTTTCCAAAATCCCCACGGCCTTACTTGTTTGTAAAACTTTTTTAAAATCTTCGCCTCCGTTGGCGGAGCAGAATAAGTGCCGGCAATACAACCGATGATCGAGATCAAAAACAACAGTGGCCAATTATACAACGGCAAACCAGAGAAGAGAAAAGGGAAAACCAAAGCGGCAATAATTCCGGCCATCATGCCCCAAAAAAATCCTCTCGCATTAAAGCGCCACCAATACCATTTCAGCATATTTGAAGCAATGTAGCCGCCATATAAAGCACCGACAATCCATTGCAAAATAGAGTTCACATTTTCTGCATAAAACCCCAAAATAATTCCAACAGTCGCCACCACAATTCCTGTAGTGTAATTCATGAACATGACTCTTTTTGTGGAAGCCTGCGGATTCAGGTATTTGAGATAAATATCGTTTACAATGTAAGCCTGTGCTGCGTTTAACGTTCCAGAGAAAGTTCCCATAAAAGCTCCAAGCAAACCCGTGAGTACAATTCCTAAAATGCCCACCGGCAAAAACCCGTTGATGGCTGCAGGCAAAATTCTTTCAAAATCTGTCCCTCCTCCTGGGGCACTAACATCCATTTGATTGTAATAAAGTATCGCCAAAACAGTTAGTCCGATCACCATTGTATATCTGATCGGCAATAAAATGATGGACACAAATCCGGTCATTTTAGAAGCGTCTTTTGGAGAACGCGTTGACAACACTTTTTGCATATCGTAATTTGGCGCAGGGCCGGCAAGACTAGCAAAAACCCCTTTGAATAACATCATCATAAAAAAAATGCTGAACAAGCCAAACTGGTCGTCTTTGATCTTCTTCATTGCATCGGGAACGATATTTCTCCAATCTAAGTCGAGATCAACTCCGAAGAAGGGCGAACTCCATCCGTTCGGAACATGTAATTTTT
>JAHEZB010000193.1 GCA_023251285.1 Chitinophagaceae bacterium
CTTCGAACAGTTGCTTTTAATCTCCGTTAAGATTGAATGAAATTAAAAGAAGCCTCAGGCACGGCGCCTTTCCTCCTCTCTCCACCAAAGAAATCTCCTATAAGAAGTTATTCATCAATTAATATTTTACCCGTCATTTCTTTTGGTATTGGTAGTTTCATCATTGTCAAAATCGTTGGCGCAATATCCCCCAGTTTTCCCGGATGAACGGTTCCGTGCCATTCTTTGTCAATAATAAAAAGCGGCACCAGGTTTTTGGTATGTGCGGTATTCGGCGTTCCATCTTCATTCACGATATAATCTGCATTGCCATGATCGGCGGTAAGAAAAACAGTATAATTATTTTCCAACGCCGTTGTGACGATTTCTTTTACACATTTATCGACCGTTTCCACAGCTTTTATCACGGCATCCCAAACACCTGTATGGCCTACCATATCAGCGTTTGCAAAATTTAGACAAATAAAATCAGCAGATTGGTTTTTGATCTCAGGAAGCAAAGCGTCTGTGACTTCATAAGCGCTCATTTCAGGTTTTAAATCATAAGTCGCCACTTTTGGTGAAGGGATCAGAATTCTTCTTTCGCCTTCAAAAGGAACTTCACGGCCACCGCTGAAGAAAAAGGTGACGTGAGGATATTTTTCAGTTTCAGCAATACGGATTTGTGTTCTATTATTTTGAGCCAAAACATTTCCTAAAGTATTTACGAGGTCGTCTTTTTGAAAGATTACGTGAATATTCTTGAAAGTGTGTTCATAAAGCGTCATTGTTGTATAATTCAGATTCAACGGCTTCATGTTGTAATCGGGAAACGCTGTTTGCGTAAGCACTTCAGTAATTTCACGGCATCTGTCTGTACGGAAATTGAAACAAATCACCGCGTCACCGTCCATCATTTCTGAATCCGGAGTTTCGGCGTTGATGATCGGTTTTAAAAATTCGTCGGTAACGTTATTTTGATAAGAATCGGTAATAGCAGAAAAAATGTTGGTGGTTACTTCTCCGGTTCTGTGTACCAGCGCATCGTATGCAATTTTTATCCTTTCCCATCTTTTATCACGATCCATTGCATAATATCGGCCAATGATCGTCGCTATTTTGCCGGTAGTTTTATCCAAATGTTGCTGCAGATCTTCCAAAAAATGAATGCCGCTTTTTGGATCCGTATCCCGGCCATCAGTAAACGCATGAATAAACACTTTTTCCAATCCGTGTTCTTTACAAATTGTCGTGATCGCTTTGAGATGATCTATATGAGAATGCACGCCGCCATTGCTTACAAGTCCCATTAAGTGTAACGGCCGGTCATTATCTTTTGCATAATTTATACTTTGTAATAAAGCCGGATTTTTCGCAAATTCTCCATTTTCTATGGCTACATTGATGCGTTCCAATTCCTGGTAAACGATTCTGCCGGCACCCAGATTCAGATGCCCGACTTCACTGTTCCCCATTTGGCCTTCCGGGAGGCCAACGTCTCTTCCGCAGGTAACTAAGGTGGTATGAGGATACTTTTCGTAAAGAGAGTTGACAAAAGGAGTTTGTGCATTTTGAATCGCGTCGCTTTCTTTTTTCTGGCCCAGGCCCCATCCGTCCATAATCACCAGAATTACTTTTTTTGCTTCCATATTTCAAAACTAATTATTCATATTTATATAATCACAAGAATTTCAAATCGTGATAGAACTTTATCATTTGGCATGCTTTTCGTAAAATAGAATCAAATCAATTCCATGAAAAAATATTTACTTTTTTTATGCCTGTGTATTGTTTTATCATCGTTTATAACAATCTCATTTACACAAATAGCCAGTGCCCTAAAATCAGGTGATGCCAGCCAGGTATCTAAGTATTTAGACAACACTGTGGAAATCACCTTGCGTGAATCGACAAAATCATATAGCAAAAATCAGGCTCAGCTTGTTTTAAGCCAATTTTTTAGTAATAATCCTGTAAAAGATTTTAAATTGATCCATGAAAGTGAGAATGAAGGTTCGCAATATTGTATTGGTAATTTAACTACTGCAAATGGTGTGTTTCGCACCACTATCTATATGAAACAGAAAGGTGATAAACAATTGGTTCAGGAAATGAGATTTGAGAAATAATTTGAAAAAAAGAATTCAGCTTATTTATTCGTTTGCTTAAATGGATGGCCACTTAAAAACGTTCCTTAAACAATTTGCAATTTAAAATAGCACATTCATTTCTTTTAGCGTCAATCGTCTCCATTTAGCTGCTAAAAACAAAGAACAGTACTTTCCTATAATGTCCTGCTTTCTGCTATTTGCAGCCATTCCCCCGTGCTGCTGTGAGAAAATAAAAAGCAAAATTATTATTACCTTCGCAAACAATTTTTAACTTCCCAAAATTATTTATTGTAAAGGAATTTTAAACGAAGAAATAAATGAAAATAGTCAAAACTGTACTATTTGTTTTGTTCACCATACTTTTTTGTTCAAACCAACTGCACGCACAAAACAGCTTATTCGATCTTCAGGACCTGAGCCAGGTTAAAATAGATGATTTGAGCGATAATCAGTTAATTGCTGCTTATAATAAAGCGATGGAATCCGGCATTACCGAATCTCAATTGTATAAAATGGTTGCTGAAAAAGGATTGCCTGACGTAGAAATAAAAAAGCTTCGCGACAGATTGCAAAACTTATCTCCTACAAAAAAATCAATTTCCGGAAATGAGATAGATCAAGAAAAAAATAGTACTACTGATCGATATGACACCTCGGGAACGAATCTGCCAATTCAAAAGTTTCAAAATGATCAAACGATCTTTGGTTCCGAACTTTTTACCTCCAACAGCCTGGTTTTTGAGCCAAATTTACGCATTCCTGCACCTGCCGGCTATGTTCTCGGACCGGATGACGAACTGGTGGTATCCGTCTACGGTTTCAGCGAAAAAAAATACAATTTAACGATAAATGAATCAGGGGAAATATACATTCCTAACGTCGGACCAATTTACCTAAATGGATTAAGCATTGAAGAAGCAACGCAAAAAATCAAGTCAAAACTGGCCTCTACTATTTATCGGGCAATCAATACCGGAAAAACAAAAGTACAGGTAACACTTGGCAAAATCCGTAGCATTCGCGTTACGGTTATCGGGCAGGCAAAAAAGCCCGGAACTTTTACGGTTTCTTCCCTTACTACACTTTATAATATACTTTATTTATGTGGTGGTCCTACGTCCATGGGCAGCTACCGTGACATTGAAATCATTCGCGGCAACCAGTTAAAAAGAACCGCCGATCTGTATGATTTCCTCGTAGGAGGAAATCAAAAGGATAATGTCATTTTGCAGGAAGGCGACGTAATCAGAATTCCTTATTATAAAAATCGTGTGTCCATCACCGGAAATGTAAAAAGAGAAGGCAAATTTGAAATGTTGGATGGTGAAACGTTCAGCGATCTTTTGAAATATTGTGGCGGATTTACAGATAACGCCTACCGAGGAACTGTAACAGTAGTCCGCATTACAGACACAGCGAAAAAAATAATTGATCTGAATGCGGGGCAGTTTGCTTCATTCAAAACAAACGGCAGCGATAAATATATAGTAGGAAAACTTCAAGATGAATTTGGAAACCGTGTCGTAATTAGCGGCTCCGTGCTACGGCCAGGGCCTTACGAATTAATACCCGACTTGACAATAAAGGCATTAATCGATAAAGCCGGTGGATTAACGCGCGACGCATATACCAATCGTATTTCTATTTTCAGGTATTTGAAAAACAAAATGCCTACCATGTTTTCTGTTGATCTAGATTCAGTAAACGAACAAAAAAGTGTTTTTTTGGTTAAGGATGATTCGGTTGCCGTTCATTCCATTTTTGAATTTCAAGACAGCAATTACATAACGGTCGAAGGCAATGTGAGAAAACCCGGCATCGTACACTGGAGAGAAAATATTTCCTTAAGAGATGTTTTGCTTTCTGCCGGTGGAGTTTCCGAATTTGGAGATTCTGCTACCATAGAAATTTCCAGAAGGATCAGGAATGCAAACGTAGAGAAAGCCAACCACAATGAGAGCACGATCTTTAATATAGATTTAGCAAATAAAAATGGCGCCTCACAGGACGTATTATTGCAGCCTTTTGACCTGGTAATTGTGAAATCGCTTCCAGGCTATAGCCCTCAGCGAACCGTGCTGGTATTAGGAGAAGTAAAAAGTCCCGGCAGATACGGATTGGAAAAAAGCGGAGATAAAATAAGTGATGTAATGGAAAGAGTCGGTGGGTTTAAAGCATCAGCAGATAGTTCTTCCATCACCATTCGCAGAAGCATTAAATCAAATCTGACTGCCGCGGAGCGGGAAAAGCTTTTTCAAAGGATTCTGAATATTAATCCGGACAGTATCGCTCTTCATCCACGGTTGAAGGATGAATTGTATAAATCCTATGATCTGATTAGTGTTGATCTTGCAAAAGCTTTGGCCAATCCCAATAACGCTGAAAATCTTCCATTGGAAGATGGAGATGTGCTTACGATCGACAGAAGTTCTAATTTGGTGCGCATTTCAGGTGAAGTTTATAACCCGACCATAATACCGTTTAAAGAAAATAAAAATTTAAAATACTATGTGCAGCAAGCCGGAAATTTTACGCCTTATGCAAGAAAAACGGGCGCCCTGGTAATTTATCCGGATGGAAAAGCTGCATCGGTAAAACATTTTTTATTTTTCAAATCATATCCTTCTGTTACCCCGAGATCAGAGATATTTGTACCACAAAAGGCGAAAAATAACAGAACAAAAATTTCAATTGGTGAGTGGTCTGTTGTTTTGTCTTCGCTGGCACTTTTAACAAACGTGATTTTCAATCTGAGCAAATAAAACAATGGAGGTTGTAAATAATATAGACAATTACGACAATAACTCAGAAGCTGCGAGCCGTACTGATAAAGAAAGTGTTATAACCATGAAGATTTTAAAACGCTGTATTTCTCAATGGTGGTTATTTCTGATTATTGGCTTAATTGGCGGAATCGCCGGTTATATTTATGCGTCTAAACAAAGGCCTGTTTATCAAAGCTATCTTTCATTTGCATTAGATGAAGGGGGGGCTGAAGGCGGTATGTCTACAGCAATGGGTTTGGCAAGCCAGCTTGGAATTTCTCTTGGAGGTGCGCAGGATGTTTTTACAGGCGATAATATTCTGCAGATAATGCAAAGCAGAAGACTTATTGAAGATGTGTTACTTTCTGTAGATACATTTAGCAACAAGCCTTATACACTCATCGAATATTATCTTCAGAATGAAGTTCCTGAGAGAATAAAAAAACCCGACATTCATTTTTATCCGGGACAACCGCGTAGTTCCTTTACTTATGCGCAGGATAGTTTACTTTACAATACTTTCTTGTCGTTCAGGAAAAACGATATAATAGCAAGGAGACCGAATAAAAACCTGAACATTTATGAACTGATGGTAAGCAGTCCAAATGAAAAATTTTCAAAGGTTTTTACTGACAACCTGGTAGAAAAAACAAACGTTTTTTACACAGATATCCGGAGTAAAAAAGCAAAAGAAACTTTGACAATTTTAGAAAAAGCTTTGCCAACCGTTAAAGGGAAATTGGATGCGACAATTACAAACAGAGCTTCCACACAGGATGC
>JAHEZB010000194.1 GCA_023251285.1 Chitinophagaceae bacterium
AAATAAAAAAACAAACCACAAATTGCAGTTATTTCTTTGTTTGCTGAAGTAATCCATGACACCATCAATCCGTGTTAATCGATGAAATCTGTGGCAAAAACAATACGTAAATTCGTGCAATCCGAAGTATCGGATAGTGGCAAAAAAAACTTCGAAACAAACAAAAATGAAAAGAGACTATACCGACCTTGCAAAAAGAATTGATTTTACAAAATCAAAATCTGGAACTGTTCCGGCAATCATCCAGGACCAGGCTACTAATGTGGTTTTAATGCTTGGTTACATGAACAAAGACGCCTTGCTGGAAACGATAGATTCCGGCTTCGTTACGTTCTACAGCCGCAGCAAAGGACGGCTGTGGGTAAAAGGCGAAACCAGTAAAAATTATCTTCATGTGGTGGATATAAAAACCGATTGTGATTTTGACACCTTGTTGATCAAAGCAAAACCCGATGGAAACGTGTGCCACACCGGCGCTGAAACCTGCTTCAATGAAGAAAATTCAGGTAAAGACTTTTTGCGCAACCTTGAAAAGATCATTGAAGGAAGAAAAAAGCGTCCCGTTTCCGGTTCTTATACTTCTACCCTGTTTAAGGAGGGCATCAACAGGATGGCTCAAAAAGTAGGTGAAGAAGCGGTGGAATTAATCATTGAAGCGAAAGACAACAACAGCAAGCTTTTTCTGAATGAAGCCGCAGACCTTATGTTTCATTACCTCGTTTTATTGCAGGCAAAAAATAAAATGCTTGATGATGTAATTGAGGTTTTGGAAAAGAGACACAAGGAGTAATTTATTGATGCCCGATGCCGCATGTTTGGACCTAAAGCACTTAAGATGGAAAAAGAACTATCTGCATAAATTTTCTTCCCGATAGATTTCCAGGCTTCCTGGCGGTTTGCACACAACCAACGTAGGCTGCCAAAACTGTGCTGCCCCTTATTTCTCTATTTTTTGAAAGACAATTTAAAGCTATTGATCCCTTCCTATTGTACCCTTCCTTTTTCTTCCTCTGCCCCTGTTGAACGATTCCGGGTACCCTTCACTTTTGCATTCCCAAAATTATGTGTGTAGGTAAGTGAAACAGCAGGGTAATCGAAAATAAGCTCCCCCTTAACGATAAGGTTCTGCTGCGGATAATTGATAGAAGGCCTGAATTTCATTGAATTTAAAATATTAGCTGCATCAAGCCGCAGATTAGAATGTAGCTTTAAAAACTTTTTTTGAACTCCCAGGTCAAGCTCCCCGAATGCCGGTGCTGTAAATATTCCAAATGTTGATTTGGTGGAGTAAAATGCAGAAAGTTCCACTGTATAGTCTTTGGGCAGACTAAAGGATTGTTGGGATGTTAACTGCAAATAGTCTTGCTTTATCGTAACAGCCTTGCCTGAAACACTACCTTCAAGGGCCTGGCTGTTTCCTATCACATTGTATTGCATGGTCCACCATTTGTTTACATTAACCGGAACCGACAAAGCCGCAGCCCAAATAGTATTACTTTTTTGATTAGCGGCTGCCAATGTTTCAACATTAGTGACCGGATTTACCGAAGGCGTGAAATTAGTAATCGTATTGGTTTCATAGCTATATGACACAGAAAAGATAATCCTTTTGAAGGTATACGCTACGTTGGCTGAATTTGTAATGGCAGGTTGCAGGCCCGGGTTGCCCGAAAAAAATGTGGAAGGATCCATAAATATTACAAAAGGCGCCATATCTCTAAAAGTGGGACGGGTTATTCTGCGGCTATATGAGACATTCCAGGCATTGTTATCATTTACCTTGTGCGAGAAGAAAAAACTGGGGAATAGCCGTCCGTAATGCCGGTCAACAATATTTTTTTCGGTCTCCGAACCCAGGTTGGAATTCGTATACTCATAACGGAGTCCAACTTTCATATTTGTTTTTGGAGACAGGGAATAGCTGAAGGAAGTGTAAGCCGCCAGGATACTTTCTTTCAATGCTGAATTTGCCGAATAAACTGAATCTGTTTTCCAGGTATCTTCCAGCAGGTTCTCTACGGAAACGTCATTATGGAACCTTGAAAGGCTTGCTTTAATTCCTGCCTCCATATCAACTTTTGCAGAGAATTTTTTTTGATAATCCAAGGCACCCACCCAAAAATGTATAGGTGTTATTTTGCTGCTCCTGATATTTTGAGCGCGTACAAATTTTCCATATGCGTCATTGTAATTGTTTAAATAGGTATTCGGATTATCATCCCTGTAATAAATATAATCGGCATTGAAAGTTATTTTTTCACTGTCGGAAAATGCATGTTGTATATTGAAGTTACCGCTGATGTTCGACCAGTTATTGTTTTCATGATTTGTAACTTCCAGTAAACTATCGGGCCTGCTGTTAACAACAATAGTACCGTTGTTATTTGATTTCATCGTCCAGCGGTTTTCGTAACCTGACAGCAAAACTCCCATAACTGTTTTCTTCGACAACTGGTAGTCGAGGCCAAGGCTTGCGTTCTGGTTGAATTGTTGAGTATTCCGGTCATTATCAGTATTGTTTTCTGTAACTGTATCCATGTAGGTTACTTTGTGATAAAACGACATAAACTGGTACGAATAATTATTTGAAAAAGTATAGTCTCCATATAGGTTTACTTTTCCTTTTCTGTGGTTGAAATTGATACTGGCTCTTGTAATGGCGCCTCCCCTGGTGTAACCGCCGGTTAGCGAATAAGAACCATTAGTACCATAACTGTTATTTGATTTTAAAACGATGTTGATATATCCGGCATTGCCTTCAGCATCAAGGTTGGAAGGCGGCGTGGTTATCAATTCAATCCGTTCCACATTATCGCTGTTCATTCCTGAGAGCAACTGCACCAGCGCCTCCATCGGCATGTGACTGATTCTGCCATTGATCATTACCACGATTCCATTTTTGCCGTTCATCGAGATGCTATTATTCTGCCTGTCTACGATAATCCCCGGAGATCGCTCCAGCACTTGCAATACGGTGCTTCCTGCATTGGTAATGCTATTGGCCACGTTTATTACCATGCGATCTATTTTTTGTTCAAACAAAGGTTTTTTGGCTATGACGGTCACGTTGCTTAATTCCACATTTTTTTTCAGAAGCATCACTGTTTCTATAGAGTGACTGTAAGAACTGCCTTTGAGTTCAAATGATTTTGTGTAAACCTGTGTATAACCGCTAAATGTACTGGTGATCAGGTAATTTCCTGCCGGTATATTTTGAAATACATAATTACCGGAAGTGCTGGTGATCATACCCTTCACCAACACCGAATCCTTTCCGCGCAGAAGCAAGGCATTGGCATTGGCTACAGGTTCATTTACTTCATTGACGACCTTTCCCGAAGTGGAATACTGGGCTTCACAATACCCCGAACAAAACACATAAAAAAGAATGGTTAAGCCAGCTACTATTCTTTTCATAAAAGTTTAATTTATAATGGATATTTTATAAGACAATTGTCAGTTTGCTTTATATACTTCCTCAAAAAGCGTTTTTCGCTTTAGAATAATTGATTCTTCTGCAAGCATGGTATTATTTTTTTGCCTACTCTAATTCCGTTTTCCGGTATCTGAGGCTTAATAGGATAAACAATCAGCCTCCTGTTATTAAGATATTTTACTCAGATGATATATGACTTTGAAATGTTGGGCAAAAAGAATAATTATCGTAAATGTAAATGCGATTTTATTTGCAAACCATTATAATTTATCCGGTTATTTAGTAATTAAAGAGCGTGATAAATAGCCCCTTTTTGCTAAATATCTTCATGATTTACAAGTAAACTCCCGTTTTATAAAACAGCAAGTATTTAATAGTTGCAGAGATATTCAATAGTTGTAGAGACCTTTTTCAAACGTTTCCCGAATCATTAGAAAAAACCGATCCGTAGCTGGCAGGTCCAATATCATTTCAAAAGAAGGAAAGATCAATGAAGTAAAGCTTTTCCGGATTCCTGGTGGCCAGCAAGATCTTTTGAATTCATCCTTGCTAAACTGTTACAATGTCCTTACCAATGGTCACCTGCATATCAAATGCAAGGCCGGTGAACGCGTTTTTGAAAATGAGCATTGCAGGAGGTTCCGCTATCTTTGTAACAAAAATATATGGCTGAAGACCTTACGATCGCGAAAGGAAGTAAAGAACAACAGTATCAATCACTGATTCCCCAGGTAAAAGGATTACTTACCGGCGAAACTGACCTTGTGGCAAATATGGCAAATGTAGCCGCCGCGCTTAAAGAACAATTTCAATGGTTTTGGGTTGGCTTTTATGTAGTAAAAAACGGGGAGCTGGTACTGGCGCCTTTCCAGGGACCTGTCGCCTGTACACGAATCCAAGAAGGCAGAGGCGTTTGCGGAACTGCCTGGTTGCGGGCTGAAACGCTGATCGTGGCCGACGTTGCCAAATTTCCTGGCCACATAGCATGCAATAGTTTGTCAAAATCAGAAATAGTTGTTCCCGTTAAAAGAAATGGCCAAGTAGTCGCGGTTCTCGATGTTGATAGCGAAGCGTATCATTTTTTCGACGATACCGACAAGAAATATCTTGAAGAAATTGTAGCGTTTATAAATTTTTAAATGACGCTTTACCGCAAAGTGCGAAATTCACTTTCAGAGGTTATTTAGAGCGGGCGTCGTGTAAGGTAAGTATGACGAAAAGATCGAGTAAAAAGTCATTATCTGTTTTATTTCCTGTCAGTATAATTCTTTAGATCCGATATGGTCTTAATATTCAACTGATGGGCTTGTTGTTTTCTCATCATCAGGGCATAGGCATTGTTAAAACCAATAGGAGGAAGCCACGCAAGATTATATTTTTCTGCAAATTCTTTTTTTACATATTCATAAACACTATCCCTGTTGCCCATCAGTTCTGTCACTTTCTTCTTTGACGGTTTTAGAACCACCAGCAGCCCGGTTCCGGTGTATTCAGGATACAGATCAATTTGATTATTTATCAATGCATCAAAACAGATCTTTGTACCACCCAGACCGGTTTTTGTTTCAGTGTGAAGATCCGTATAGCCTTCGATAAGCATTTTATACATGTTGATCAGAATATACTGCTCACCAAAAATCTTGGAACCCAGCCGCACCATTCCCTTATTACCTTTTTGCGGCGGTCTGTATAAACCTTTCTCCATTAAAAAGTCTTTTGCTGTTTTTTCAGGCAATTGTTTCAGATAATCCACCCGATAGTTCAATTCAGTCATGATGCTATCATTGATCTTTCCGGCTAATAAATTAAGCGCAGGCGATAATTCAGGATACTTTTCCAAAATTTCCTTTCGTACCAACGGCGCTGCATAATAAGGCGGGAAAATGGCTTTATCATCCTTCAAGGTTATCAGCCCATATGCTTTCAACCTGCCATCCGTGCTGTATCCACTGATCACATCCAGCTTCTTTTCAAATTCCGCTTTATACATAATAGCATCGCTGATAACCACATTCCGCATGTTCAAATCATATTTTGATTTCAATCCGAGGTAGCCATCTTCTCTTCCCATAAATTCAGGGGTAAAGCCGGCCAGCAAACTTTTATCTGTCGCT
The DNA here is from genome assembly GCA_023251285.1 of Chitinophagaceae bacterium. Taxonomy (GTDB): domain Bacteria; phylum Bacteroidota; class Bacteroidia; order Chitinophagales; family Chitinophagaceae; genus Ginsengibacter. Next base: position 5,551 of record JAHEZB010000194.1, read on the forward strand.
GAAAAAACATAAAAGGAAGAAAGTGCTATACAAATAACTGGCAAAATGACCACCAGCCGATGCATTTTTCTTAACT
>JAHEZB010000195.1 GCA_023251285.1 Chitinophagaceae bacterium
ATGTTTTTCAGCGCCGAAATTAAACAACCTTTACTGTTTTTTGTCAGCACAAAAAAAGCGATAAGCTATATCTTTTCACCCCTTTTAAAAAAATAATAAAATGTATAGAACACATACCTGCGGTGAATTGCGGCTGAAAGACGTTAACAAAGAAGTTAGGCTGGCCGGATGGGTGCAAACCATCCGTAAATTTGGAAGTATCACTTTCATCGATTTAAGAGACAGGTATGGAATTACGCAATTATTATTCAATGAGAAGCTTACAGAAGAACTCGATAAAAATCCATTGGGAAGAGAATTTGTAGTCCAGGTAAAAGGAACTGTTTCAGAAAGAAGCAACAAAAATCCCAATATCCCGACCGGTGATATTGAAATAAATGTTTCAGAATATAGAGTGTTGAATAAATCGGCAGTTCCGCCATTTACGATACAGGACGATACGGACGGCGGCGATGATTTGAGGATGAAATACCGTTTTTTGGATTTGAGAAGAAACCCGGTGAAAAAAAATCTTGAATTGCGATATGCAGTAAATCGCGCAACAAGAAATTATTTGTATGAAAATGGATTTGTCGATATTGAAACGCCTTTTTTAATCAAATCAACGCCTGAAGGTGCAAGGGATTTTGTGGTTCCAAGCCGAATGAATCCAGGCGAATTTTATGCGCTTCCACAATCGCCACAAACATTCAAACAGCTGCTGATGGTGAGTGGATATGACCGTTATTATCAAATCGTAAAATGTTTTCGTGATGAAGATCTGCGCGCAGACCGGCAACCGGAGTTTACGCAAATAGATTGTGAAATGTCCTTTGTAGAGCAGGAAGATATTTTGCAAATGTTTGAGGGATTGATAAAATACATTTTTAAAGAAGTAAAAAATATTGACTACACAGAGCCGGTGGAAAGAATGTCGTGGGAAGATGCCATGTGGAATTATGGAAACGACAAACCGGATATCAGGTTCGATATGAAGGTGAAAAATTTAAAATCTGAAAATAAGATTTTCCTTGAAACACTGAAACAGACCGAGTTTGCCGTCTTCAATGAAGCAGAAACGATCGTAGCCATTTCTGTTCCCGGCTGCAGTGATTATTCCAGGAAACAGACAGACGAACTGGTAGAATGGGTAAAGCGTCCGCAGATAGGAATGAAGGGCCTGGCTTTTATAAAAGTGAATAATGATGGAACGTTGAAAAGCAGTTTTGATAAATTCTTTAATGAATCTCAATTAAAAGATTTTGCTTCTTTCTGTGATTCAAAGCCCGGCGATTTAATCTTAATTCTTGCCGGAAAAGAAGAGCGGACAAGAAAAGCGATTAGCGATTTACGCTTATACATGGCCGATAGATTGGGATTGCGCAAAGCTGATGAATACAAACTTTTATGGGTGCTTGATTTTCCTTTATTTGAATACGATGAAGAAAGCAACCGTTGGGTAGCGCGTCATCATCCGTTTACGTCCCCCAAACCAGAAGATATTCAGGTGATGATCAACAATAATCCTTTGATTGAAAATTCAGAAAAATACCTGGAGCATCCTTATTCAAAAATTAAAGCCAATGCGTATGACATGGTTTTAAACGGCAATGAGATTGGCGGAGGTTCAATCAGGATTTTCCAAAGAGATCTGCAGGAAAAGATGTTTGCGGCTTTGGGAATGAGCAAGGAAGAAGCGCAGCATAAATTTGGATTTTTACTCGGCGCTTTTGAATATGGCGCTCCTCCTCATGGCGGTATTGCCTTTGGATTTGACAGGCTTTGTGCCATTCTCGGCGGAAGCGAATCTATCCGTGATTTTATTGCATTTCCAAAAAACAATTCAGGAAGGGATGTGATGATAGATGCACCATCTACCATTGACGAAAAACAACTGGACGAATTGCAGATAAAGTTAGATTTGAAATAAACAGTATCGTTACCATCTTTATACATGAAAAAACCCGCTTTTTTAGCGGGTTTGTTATTTTAAAGAACAGCAAGCAAATAAATAAAACGAATTTACATTTCCATTTATGGATAATAGAAATTTTATCCATTCATCGAAGTCAGAAACTCTGCATTATCTTTTGTTCCTTTCATATTTTTCATCAAAGTATTGATCGCTTCTTCCGGGTTCATATCTGCCATGTGATTGCGCAATACCCACATCCTCTGCAATACATCTTTATCAAGCAGCAAATCATCGCGACGGGTAGAAGAAGAAATAATATCAATTGCAGGGAAAATTCTGCGGTTGGATAATCTTCTGTCGAGTTGCAGCTCCATATTACCGGTTCCTTTGAATTCTTCAAAAATCACTTCATCCATTTTGCTTCCGGTATCAACCAAAGCTGTTGCTATAATTGTCAGAGAACCGCCATTTTCAATTTTACGCGCAGCACCAAAAAACTGTTTTGGTTTTTGCATCGCATTCGCTTCCACACCGCCGGATAAAACTTTTCCACTCGCCGGAGAAACGGTATTATGTGCACGCGCCAAACGCGTAATACTATCCAATAAAATCACGACATCGTGTCCGCATTCTACAAGCCGTTTTGCTTTCTGTAAAGCCATGGTACTCACTTTCACATGTTTTTCGGCTGGTTCATCAAAGGTTGATGCAATTACTTCTGCTTTTACACTGCGTTCCATATCCGTAACTTCTTCAGGCCTTTCGTCTACCAAAACAATCATGAGGTAACATTCAGGATGATTCGCCGCAATGGCGTTGGCAATTTCTTTCAGCAACATTGTTTTACCGGTTTTTGGCTGCGAAACAATTAGCCCGCGCTGGCCTTTTCCAATTGGCGTAAACAAATCAATAATCCGGGTAGAAAGATTATTAGGCGTTAAAAATAAATTGAGCTTCTGATAAGGAAATAACGGCGTTAAATAATCAAACGGAACGCGGTCACGAACCTCATCCGGCCCTTTTCCATTGATGGTTTCTACTTTTAATAAAGCGAAATATTTTTCACCTTCTTTCGGTGGACGCACAGATCCATAAACGGTGTCGCCGGTTTTTAAACCAAATAATTTTATTTCCGAAGGAGAAACATAAACATCATCAGGAGAAGATAGATAATTATAATCGCTGCTTCTTAAAAAACCATAACCATCGGGCATCATTTCCAACACGCCTTCTGCCAAAATAATTCCATCAAATTCGATATTAAAAGATGGCTCTTTTTTCTGTCCAAAGTTATTTTTCTGATGGTGTCCATGGCCGTTTGAAGGTGCGAGAGGCGGCAGTATTTCCGCTTCTTCCTCATCTTCACTTTTCAGTAATTCTATTAATGCCGGAGCAATTGTTTTCGGGTCTGCAAGCCGCTCCACACGGTCATCCTCATCATCGTCAGCAAAAAAATCAAATTCCGGTTTTACAGCTGTTAATTCCTCTTTTTGTTTCTTCACAGGCTTTTTCTTCTCTTCAACTTTTTTTGCCTTTGGCTGCTTTTCTTCAACCAAAGTTTCATCCTCGGGTAAGCCGCCGGCGGTCTCCTTTTTTGCCACAGATTTTACAATGCGTTTACGCTTTGGTTTTTCTGCAACAGCTTCTTTTTTATCGTTCTTTTCATCGGGTGTCATAGATGCTTGTTTATCAAGAATTTTATAAATTAATTCCTGTTTTTCTAAATTATTTGTGTCAGTTATATTTTGTTGCTCAGCAATATCAAGCAACTCTGGAACGAGCATATCGTTCAGTTGTAGGATGTCATACATAAAAAGACGTATAGATTAATAGTCAAAAACACTAATTGAGTTGTAAAATCTAAATTTGAATATTTTTATTTGGAATGGATTCTGTTAATACTGATGTAATCGTAGCAAAAGGAAAACTAGTCAGCTTTAATCTGATGCAATATTACATTAAAATAATAAAACAAGAAATTTTTTTCTTTTTATGTGCTGCTTCCAAATGACTGAACTGTAGATGCTTTTTACTCTTCAAATACTGATAAAACAAGGATTACGCCAAAAATTTTATGCCGTTACTTTATATTTGCGTTTCTAAAAAAAAAGAAATGTTTAACAAAAGAGTACGCATCAAAGAGGTTTTGGCAGGTGATTTTCTAAACCAGGAAATAACGGTTATGGGTTGGGTCAGGACTTTCAGAAACAACCAGTTTATTGCAGTGAATGACGGGAGTACCAATTCCAATCTTCAGATCGTACTCGAACTTGGCAAATTTGATGAATCGCTCTTGAAAAGAATTACGACCGGCGCCGCATTAAAAATAACAGGAATTTTAGTTGCTTCTTTAGGCAAAGGGCAAAAAGTGGAATTAAAGGCACAAAAAGCAGAAGTTCTAGGCGACAGCGATGCGGAAAAATTTCCCCTTCAACCAAAAAAACACAGTCTTGAATTTTTACGGGAAATCGCGCACCTGCGCTTTCGCACCAATACTTTTGGCGCTATTTTCAGGATAAGGCATTCGCTTGCCTTTGCGATTCATGATTTCTTTCATAAAAAAGGATTTGTGTATCTGCATTCCCCAATCATTACTGCCTCTGACGCTGAAGGCGCCGGAGAAACTTTTCATGTAACTTCTTTTGAGCTTGAAAAACCTTCACAAAATGAAGATGGAACGATTAATTATAAAGAAGATTTTTTTGGAAAACCAACAAACCTGACTGTGAGCGGACAATTGGAAGCCGAGCTTGCGGCGCTTGCCCTGGGAGATGTTTATACATTCGGCCCAACATTTCGTGCAGAGAATTCCAATACAGCAAGACATCTTGCAGAGTTCTGGATGATTGAACCGGAAATGGCATTTTCAGATCTGGAAGACGACATGAATCTTGCGGAAGAATTTATTAAATATATTATCAGTTATGTGTTGAAAAATAACCGTGAAGATTTGGATTTTTTAGCCGCTAGATTGACAGAAGAAGAAAAACAAAAACCACAAAATGAGCGAAGCGAAATGGGTTTGATAGAAAAGCTGGAATTTGTTGTTAATAATGATTTCGAAAGATTGACATACACGGAAGCAATTGAAATTTTAAAAAATTCTTCTCAGAATAAGAAGAAGAAATTTCAATATCCGGTTGAGCAATGGGGAATCGATTTGCAAAGCGAACACGAGCGGTATTTAGTAGAAAAACATTTTAAAAAACCGGTAATTCTGATCAATTATCCAAAAGAAATCAAAGCATTTTACATGCGGCAAAATGATGATGGCAAAACAGTGGCAGCAATGGATATTTTGGCGCCTGGCATTGGTGAAATAGTCGGTGGTTCGCAAAGAGAAGAAAGATTAGATGTCTTAGAAAAAAGAATGCGTGAAATGAAGATTCCTGTCGAGGAAATGAACTGGTATCTGGACACGCGTAGATTTGGAACGGTACCTCATGCGGGCTTTGGACTTGGGTTTGAGCGTTTAATGCTGTTTGTAACAGGAATGACAAATATCCGTGATGTGATTCCATTTCCACGGTTTCCGAAGAATGCTGAGTTTTAATTTTTGCAGAATAAGAATGGAAGATATTTGTTGCTTTGCTGCAATCCTTTTAAAAAAAGCAGGCGCCCAAAACCATTTCCTTTTTCAGGAAAAAAATAGCTGATAATATTAAAGTAGTACTAAATCAAAATCTGCAATTTTCAAATGAATTAATTTTGTGCCGGAATTATTGT
>JAHEZB010000196.1 GCA_023251285.1 Chitinophagaceae bacterium
TATTTTGAATGGAAACTCATCGAAGAAACTGAACCCGTAATTTGTAATAAAAAATTCAGAAAGCTATTGTCAAACTCAATTCTTCAAAATAATTTTCCGGTTGCAAGTGTGGAAACGGGCGCAGATGAAGATGCAGCGGTTATGGGTAAAATAACACCAGTTTCAATATTGCTTGTAAGATCATTTAAAGGCAACAGCCGATATCCTGAGGAGAATGTAGAAGTAAATGATATTGCAACGGCCTTAAAAATCTCAGATCATTTTATCACCCAACTGGCTTCTCCTGAAAAGTTGCTGAAGAAAAAAGAAAAATAAAGGTGATAAATTTTAAAACAAAAAAGCACAAATTCGATTTATTTGTTGATTTGCTTAAATGAAATCAATAAAAAAACCCCTTCATCACTGAAGAGGTTTTTATCAATACCTAACCCAAACATGGTACATTTTTATTGCACTGCAATTTCTTTTGGCATCACTTTCACTTCTTCTTTTTTAGGAAGAGTAAGAGTTAATATACCGTTTTCGTATTTTGCTGCGATATCTTCAGCATTTATTTTGTCATCAAGAGTGAAAGACCTTTTGAAAGAGGAAATCACAAATTCTTTCTTAATAAATTTTTTATTTTCCTGCTGACCTTCATTTTTCTCTTCATTCTTTTCTTCACTTTTCTCAAAAGAAACTGTGAGAATATTTTTGTCAACAGTTATTTTAAAATCTTCTTTTTTTCTGCCCGCTGCATTTATTTCCAGTTCATAATTATCGTTGGATTCAACAATATTTACTGGCGGAAAATTCAGACTGCTTTTTTTTGAGGCAGGCATTTCATTTAATAAGTTGTCCAGGAAAAAATCCAAAGTTTTCAATGATGGCTGCTTAAATGTTACTGTAGTCATAGCTTTTATTTTTTTGAGGTTTTTTAATTTTGATTTCCTATACTTAATCAAAATAAAGACCATTACAAAAAAAAGCCGTTTTTACGCATTCTTTAAGACAAAATGGCTTTTAAAGAATTTTTTAATGACAAAATTTCCAATTTCGTAAACAAATAGATGCGTTTAAAAAGCAGTAAGTATCGTAAATTTGCACTCTAAAATTTTAAAATAAAAAGATATGTATCCAGAAGAAATAGTAATTCCGATGAAAGGAGAATTAACTGAAAATGGTTTTGAAGATTTAATAACTCCGCAACAGGTTGAAACTGCGATAAACGAGCCAGGCACTACTTTATTTGTAATTAATTCAGTTTGTGGTTGTTCAGCAGGAACTGCCCGTCCGGGTGCATTACTTGCCCTGGAAACGAGCACAAAAAAACCAGATCGCCTGGCAACATCCTTTGCTGGTTTTGATTATGATGCCGTGAATAAGGTTCGTGAGCACTTGCTCCCTTATCCCCCCTCTTCGCCCTCAATTGCTTTATTCAAAGACGGCCAATTGGTTCACTTTTTAGAAAGGCATAATATTGAAGGCGCTTCAGCAGAAATGATTGCCAATAATCTTACAGCGGCTTTTGAAGCATATTGCTAAACAAAGCCAAATAAAAAAACCTTCAGCAAATGGAGGTTTTTTGTTTTTTTAAATATCTTGTGCAAAAAAAGATGAGGAAAGTTGTTTCCAGAGCTAAAAGGTAAACCATGTATCCCAATTTATATTTTGTTTTTAATGACTGGTTTGGTTGGAAAATAAACGCCTTCAAAATCTTTTATACTTTCGGAATTTTTGTAGCGCTTTCGTTCATTGTAGCAGCTTATTTATTAACGCTTGAATTAAAAAGAAAAGAAAAGCAAGGACTTCTACTTCCCCGCGAAGAAACGATTACTACTGGTCAGCCGGCATCAATTTATTCTTTATTTATAAACGGATTGATCGGTTTTATTTTTGGTTATAAACTGATCGGAGCTTTTATTGCAAGCCGTCAATCCGGTCTCGATCTGCAGGATTATATTTTCTCGTCACAAGGTAGCTGGCTTGGCGGTTTTATTCTCGCAGCCGTTCTTGCTTATTTAAAATATAAAGAAAAGGACAAGCAAAAACTGGCAAAGCCGGAGAAAAGGATCATTCGCATCTGGCCACATGACCGCGTTGGCGACATTGTCATTTTTGCTTTGGTTTTTGGAATTATTGGTGCCAAGATTTTTGATAATTTAGAAAATTGGGATCGCTTTATCCAGGATCCGATTGGGAATTTAATAGCGCCGAGCGGACTTACTTTTTATGGTGGACTTATCTGTGCAGCGATTGCCATTTTGATCTATGCGCGAAAAAAAGGAATCGGATTATTGTACTTGATCGATGCAGCAGCTCCCGCGCTGATGATCGCTTATGCCATTGGAAGAATGGGTTGTCAAACGGCCGGTGATGGCGATTGGGGAATTTTTAACAGCGCTTACATCAGTGATGTTCCCGGCCACGTGGTTCCTGCAACTCCTGAACAATTTCAGGAAAAATTAAAAGAAAATTCTACTTATTTTTTAAATGGAACGGTGATGGATGGGCCCGGAGTTTCTACTATGGTTACCGATCGACATGAAGAATCTTTGGATAAAGTACCTCACAAAAGTTTTCGGGGACCAAAGTTTTTGCCTACCTGGATGTTCGCTTATACTTATCCACACAACGTAAATGAAGATGGAATCTTATTGCCGGGTTGTGAAGGAAAATATTGTCGTGCCTTGCCGCAGCCGGTTTTTCCTACACCATTTTATGAAATAGTCGCTTGCTTTATTTTATTTGCTGTTTTGTGGTCAATCCGTAAACGGATCAAAGTGCCCGGGGTGCTTTTTTGTATTTACCTGATCTTGAATGGTGTAGAAAGATTCTTAGTAGAAACAATCCGGGTAAACACTACCTATTCTATTTTTGGAATTCATCCAACACAGGCGGAATTAATATCTTCCGCATTGGTAATAACCGGAATTATTGGAATTATTTATTTCTCCAGAAAAAAAGCTACTGTGGAAGAATTATAAATAGGTTCTTTTTTCGTTTGAAGAATTTTCATCAGGCTCTTCTAATTTTTTTGCAAATTTTCCAATTGTAAGCCCTTGAATCACGATCGAAAATAATACGACGATATAGGTGATCGAAACAAACATATCGCCATACATGTATTTTGGAACAGCAAGTGCCAGCGCTACTGAAATGCCACCCCGCAACGCTCCCCAGGTAAGAATAGGAATGGTATTTTTGTGAAAGGAATTTTTATATTTTAGAAAGCGTATAGGCAATGAAACTGAAACGAGGCGCCCAAATAATACGATAACAATCGTAATACAGCCAAGAAACAATAAAGTAAGATTAAACGGAATGATCAGCATTTCAAACCCAATCAGGAGGAATAAAATCGCATTCATTACTTCGTCTACCATTTCCCAGAATTTTCCGATATAATCTCTTGTAACATCGCTGGCGACTACATCCATGCTTTTATTGCCTGTGATAATTCCGGCAACAACCATGCTCAGCGGGCCGCTGACGTGCATGATTTCAGCAAGAGAATAACCACCCATTACAATCGCCAGTGTGACCATTACCTCTACTACATAGTTATCAATTGAGCGTAAGGCAAGGTAGCCGATATATCCTAAAAGCCATCCAAAAAGCAAGCCGCCACCAGCTTCGCGCAGAAAGAGCCAAATGATTTTCCAAACTGATATATTTTCAATTCCGATCTGCGCAATCTGATAAAATGTAATGAACAAAACGACTCCAACACCATCGTTCAACAAGCTCTCGCCACTGATCTTCGTTTCAAGAGATTCTGGAATTTTTGCCTTTCTTAAAATACCTACCACGGCAATCGGATCGGTTGGGGAAATTAATGCGCCAAATAAAAGGCAGTAGAGAAAATTAATGGAAAGACCAAAAAGCATCGTTGTAAAATATAACAGTCCGCCGATTATAAAAGTAGAAATTACGACGCTTATCGTAGCAAAGGTGATAATAGAAGTACGCTCGGCCTGTAACTTTTTGGAATCTACATGTATCGCAGCGGCAAATAGAAGAAAACTCAGCATTACTTTTAGCAATACCGTTTGAAAATCGATCAGGCTGATGGCGCGGGTTGTGGTTTCGAAGAATTCAGGCGAAATAATGCCAATACCTACTACCGCAAGGGAGCTGATGAGGGAAATGAGCATAATGCCAATCGTTCTTGGCAATTTTATAAACCGGTTATTGATATATCCAAAAACGGCTGTCAATACGATTATCAGCGTGATAATATTATAAATCTCCATGCGGAAAGATAACGGTATTTTTTCTGTAAAAAATCTGGTTCATATTTACACCAATCAAGACAAATTTCTTACCACGAATTGAACTATTGTTTTACAAATAATTGACGATCTTCTCACAGCAAACAAATAAAAAGTGCAGAATCGGATTTTTAAAAATCAAATTCTGCACTAAATCAATTGACCTTACAAGCACATTATCATTACATCAAAGCCATATCCAGCACCTGTTGCATTGTTTTTACATAATTTACTTTTAATCCTTTTATGTAGTTTGGATTGATCTCATTCACGTCCTTTTCATTCTGTGCACTCATGATGATTTCCTTTATTCCCGATCTTTTTGCAGCAAGAACTTTTTCTTTAATTCCACCAACCGGAAGCACTTGTCCGCGTAAAGTAATTTCGCCGGTCATTGCCATATACGGTTTTACACGGCGACCGGTAAATGAGGAGGCAAGTGCTGTCATCATCGTAATTCCTGCACTTGGGCCATCTTTCGGAACGGCACCTTCCGGCACATGAATGTGTACGTTTTTCTTATAAAAAATTTCCGGATCTATTCCGTATTTTTTGGCATTCGATTGCAAATAACTGAGCGCGGTTGAAGCGCTTTCTTTCATCACATTTCCAAGATTCCCGGTAAGTTTTAAATCGCCTTTCCCATTATCGCTGGTGGCAGATTCTATAAACAAAATATCACCGCCTACATACGTCCACGCCAATCCCACAGCCACTCCAGCCATGTTTGCGGTCTTATACACTTCATTGCTGTAGCGTGATTCTCCTAAAATTTTGTCGATATCATTGATGCTTACCGTTGGTTTTAATTTCCCTTTTTCAGCATATTCCCGCGCAAGATTACGCATCACGCTTGCCAGTTGCCTGTCCAATTCGCGTACGCCGCTTTCACGTGTAAAATCGGCGATATTCTTTTCCAAAACCGCGTCGCTTATTTTAAGCTTTACATCTTTTAATCCATGGGCTTCTTTTTGTTTTGGCAACAAATGCCTCTTGGCAATTTCTATTTTCTCTTCAATCGCATAACCGCTGAGATCTATAATTTCCAAACGATCGCGCAACGCTGGTTGAATATTTTGGAGGTTATTTGCTGTCGCGATAAAAAGTACCTTACTCAAATCATATTCTAGCTCCAGGTAATTATCATAAAAATTATTGTTTTGCTCGGGATCCAAAACTTCGAGTAAGGCTGAAGAAGGATCGCCGCGAAAATCGGTTCCTACTTTATCTATTTCATCCAGGATCATCACCGGGTTCGAAGATTTTATTTTGCGGATGGATTGTAAAATTCTTCCGGGCATTGCGCCAATATACGTTTTACGATGACCACGGATTTCGCTTTCGTCAT